>NZ_JASCXL010000037.1:0-77841 GCF_030010595.1 Streptomyces sp. CC224B
CCGCGGCCCGCGCGTGGCCGGCGCGCGAGGCCGCGCCGCGCCGCGGGGGGGGGTCGGCGTTCGGCGTCCGCGGCACCAACGCCCACGTTATCATCGCGGAGGCCCCCGCCGCCTAACCCCCGGGCCCGGCGGCGGAGGGCCCCACCTCGGACGCCGCTTCCGATGTCACCTCGGACGCCGGCCCGGACGCAGGCCGGGCCGACGACGCCCCGGCCGCGCGGCCCGTCGCCGGCCCCACGGTCTGGCCGCTGTCCGGCCGCACGGCCGCGGCGCTGCGGGCCCAGGCCGCGCGGCTGCGCGAGCGGCTCCTCGACGACCCCTCCCTCGCCGCCGACGCCGCCGGGACCGCCGACCTCGGCTGGTCCCTGGCCACCGGCCGCTCCGCCTTCGAGCACCGCGCCGTGCTCATCGGCGAGGACCGCGACCGGCTGCTCACCGCCCTGCAATCCCTCGCCACCGACGGGCCCACCGGCCCCGGCACGGTCACCGGTACCGTCACCGAGGGCCGCTTGGGCGTCGTCTTCACCGGCCAGGGCAGCCAGCGCCCGGGGATGGGCCGCGAACTGTACGAGGCGTTCCCCGTGTTCGCGGACGCGCTGGACGAGGTGTGCGTCCACTTCGACGGCTTGATAGAACGTTCGCTCCAGAGCGTGATGTTCGGTAACGACGCCGAGCTGCTCGAACAGACCGGTTACACCCAGCCCGCGCTGTTCGCGATGGAAGTGGCGCTGTTCCGGCTCGCGGAGTCCTTCGGTGTCCGGCCCGAGATCGTCGGCGGGCACTCGATCGGCGAGCTGACCGCCGCCCACGTGGCCGGGCTGTGGTCCCTGGAGGACGCCGCCCGACTCGTCGCGGCCCGCGGCCGGTTGATGCAGGCGCTGCCCCGGGGCGGCGCCATGCTCGCCGTGCAGGCCGCCGAGGCCGACGTCGCCCCGCTCCTGGAGGACGTCGCCGAGTGGGCGGGCCTCGCCGCCGTGAACGGCCCCGCCCAGGTGGTGCTCTCCGGCGACCGCGGCGTCCTGGAGGACCTCGCCGTCCAGCTCCGCGCCGAGGGCCGCAAGACCCGTTGGCTCAAGGTCAGCCACGCCTTCCACTCGCCGCTGATGGCGCCGATGCTCGACGAGTTCCGGCAGGTCGCGCGGACACTGACGTACCAGGACCCGACGCTGCCCGTCGTCTCGAACGTCACCGGCCGCCTCGCCGCCGCGGCCGAGCTGAAGGACCCCGAGTACTGGGTGCGGCACGTGCGCGAGGCCGTCCGCTTCCACGACGGCCTGGGCGCCCTCACCGGCTTCGGCGCCACCACCCTCCTCGAACTGGGCCCGGACGCGATCCTCACCGCGATGGCCCACGACACCCTCACCGACGCCGAGGCCCAGGCCGGCCTCGTCCCGGCGCTGCGCCGCGACCGGCCCGAGGCCGACACCTTCCTCACCGCGCTCGCCCGGCTGCACGTGCGCGGCGCCACCGTCGACTGGACGCCGCGGTACGCGCCCCTGGCGGAGCGCCGCCGCGTCGACCTGCCCACGTACGCCTTCCAGCACCAGCGGTACTGGCTGGACACGGTCACCCAGGGCGCCCAGGACCGGGCCGCGGGCGGCACGGGCGGCGGCGACGGCGCCGAGGACCGCTTCTGGGAGGCTGTCGAGCACGAGGACCTCGCGGAGCTCACCGGTGCCCTCGACGTCCCCGCCGACGCCCCGCTGAGCTCGGTGCTCCCCGCCCTCACGGCCTGGCGGCGCCGCAGCCGCGCCGTGTCCACCCTCGACGGGTGGCGCTACCGCGTCACCTGGAACCCGCTCCCCCCGCAGCCCGCCAACGCCCCCGCCCCGGCGGGCACCTGGGCCCTGCTGCTCCCGAGCGACCACGCCGACCGCGCAGGCCTCGGCGACCCCGCAGGCCCCGCCGACCCCGCAGGCCCCGGCGACCAGCCGTGGAGCGCCGCCGCCGAACGCGCCCTGGCCGCCGGCGGCGCCCGCGTCACCGTGGTCCGCGTCCCGGCCGCCGCCAGCACCGACCGCGCGGCCCTCACGGAGCTGCTGCGGCAGCACGAGGCGGCGCGCTGGGACGGCGCCCTGTCGCTCCTGGCCCTGCCCGGACCCGAGGGGCCCGAACCCGGTCCCGCCGACGCGGCGCAGACCGCCTACGGGACGGAGACCGCCGACGCGGCGGCAACCCCCGCGCTGCGCACGGCCGTCCTGCTCCAGGCCCTCGGCGACGCGGGCAGCACCGCCACCGTCTGGGCCGCCACCCGGGGCGCGGTCTCCACCACGTCGTCGGAGGCCGCCGCCGACCCGGCCCAGGCGGCCGTCTGGGGCCTCGGCCGCGTCGCGGCCCTCGAGTACCCGCAGACCTGGGGCGGCCTCGTCGACCTCCCCGAGACCGCCGACGCCACCGCCGTCACCGGCCTCGCCCGGCTCCTCGGCTCCCCGGACGGCGAGGACCAGGCGGCCGTACGCGGCTCCGGCGTGTACGGGCGCCGCCTGGTGCGCGCCCCGCTGGGGCAGGAGCCGCGGACGGCGTGGACGCCGAGCGGCACCACGCTCGTCACCGGCGGCACCGGCGCGCTCGGCGGGCACGTGGCCCGCTGGCTGGCCCGCGAGGGCGCCGAGCACCTGGTGCTCACCAGCCGCCGCGGGCCCGACGCGCCCGGCGCCGCCGAACTCGTCGCCGAACTGGAGGAGCTGGGCGCCCGCGTCACCCTCGCGGCCTGCGACACCGCCGACCGGGAGGCGCTGGCCCGCCTCCTCGCCACCGTCCCCGGCGACGCGCCGCTCACCGGCGTCTTCCACACCGCGGGCGTGCTCGACGACGGCGTCATCGACGGCCTCACCGAGGACCGGATGGCGGCCGTCTTCCGCGCGAAGGTGACCGCGGCCCGCCACCTCGACGAGCTGACGTCCGGCCTCGACCTGTCGGCGTTCGTGCTGTTCGCCTCCTTCGCCGGTGTCGCCGGCGGCTCGGGCCAGGGCACGTACGCCGCCGCCAACGCGGCCCTGGACGCCCTCGCCGAGACCCGGCGCTCCTCGGGGCGCGTGGCGACGTCGATCGCCTGGGGCCCGTGGGGCGGCGGCGGCATGGCCGCCGAAGGCGCCGCGGCCGAGCGCCTGCGCCACGGCGTGATGCCGCCCATGGACCCGGACCTCGCGATCACCGCCCTGCACCAGGCCCTCGGCCACGACCAGACGCTCACCGCCGTCGTGGACATCGACTGGGCTCAGTACGCGCCCGGCTTCACCGCGACCCGGCCCAGCCGCCTCTTCACGGACATCCCCGAGGCCCGGGCGGCCCTCGCCGCGCCCACGGACCAGGGCGCCGCCACGGGCCCCGCCCCCGCGAACGCGTTCGCCGACCGCCTCGCCGCGCTCGCGCCCGAGGACCGCGAGGCGGCCCTCCTGGACCTGGTGCGCCGCCAGGCCGCCGACGTCCTCGGCTACCCGGGCGTGGACGACATCCAGGTGACCCGCGCCTTCCGCGAGCTGGGCTTCGACTCGCTCACCGCGGTCGAGCTGCGCAATCTGCTCGGCGCGGCCACCGGCCTCAAGCTGCCCACCACGCTGGTCTTCGACCACCCCACCCCGGCCGCGCTCACCACCCACCTGCGCACCGAACTGTTCGGCGCCACCACCGACGGCACCGACGACGGCACCGGGGCCGGGGCGCAGGCCGCCCTGCCCGCCCCCACGACCGGCGCCACCACCGACGAACCCCTCGCCGTCATCGGCATGAGCTGCCGCTTCCCCGGCGGCGTCACCGGCCCCGAGGACCTGTGGCGCCTGGTCGCCGAGGGCGTCGACGCGATCGACGGCTTCCCCGCCGACCGCGGCTGGGACACCGGCGCGCTCTACGACGCCGACGCCGGACAGACCGGCACGTCGTACGTCCGCGAAGGCGGGTTCCTGTACGACGCCGGGCAGTTCGACGCCAAGTTCTTCGGCGTGAACCCGCGCGAGGCCCTGGCCATGGACCCGCAGCAGCGGCTCCTCCTGGAGACCGCGTGGGAGGCCTTCGAACGCGCCGGGATCGACCCGGCGGGCCTGGGCGGCAGCCGGATCGGCGTGTTCGCGGGCACCAACGGCCAGGACTACACCGCCGGCATCGACCACGTCCCCGACGAGGTCGAGGGCTACCTCGGCATCGGCAACGCCGCCAGCGTCGCCTCCGGCCGCATCTCCTACACCTTCGGCCTCGAAGGCCCCGCCGTCACCGTCGACACGGCCTGCTCGTCGTCGCTGGTCGCGCTGCACCTGGCCGCGCAGGCGCTGCGGCAGGGCGAGTGCACCATGGCCCTGGCGGGCGGCGTCTCGGTGATGTCGACCCCGGCCACCTTCGTGGAGTTCAGCCGCCAGCGCGGCCTGGCCACCGACGGCCGCTGCAAGGCGTTCGCCGAGGCGGCCGACGGCACCGGCTGGGGCGAGGGCGTGGGCCTGCTGCTCGTCGAGCGGCTGTCGGACGCCCGCCGCAACGGCCACAAGGTCCTGGCCGTGATCCGGGGTTCGGCCGTCAACCAGGACGGCGCCAGCAACGGCCTCACCGCCCCCAACGGCCCCTCCCAGCAGCGCGTCATCCAGGCCGCCCTCGCCAACGCGGGCCTCACCCCGGCCGACGTCGACGCCGTCGAGGCCCACGGCACCGGGACGACCCTGGGCGACCCCATCGAGGCCCAGGCGCTGCTCGCCACGTACGGCAAGGAGCGCCCGGCCGAGCGGCCCCTGTGGCTCGGGTCCATCAAGTCCAACATCGGCCATACGCAGGCCGCCGCCGGTGTCGCCGGTGTCATCAAGATGGTCATGGCCATGCGCCACGGCGTCCTGCCCAAGACGCTGCACGTCGACGCCCCGACCTCGGAGGTGGACTGGTCGGCGGGCGCCGTCGAACTCCTCACCGACGGACGGGACTGGCCCGAGCACGGCGACGGCACCCCCCGCCGCGCGGGCGTCTCGGCCTTCGGCGTCAGCGGGACGAACGCCCACGTCATCGTGGAACAGGCCCCGGTCGACGAGCCCGTGCGCACCGGCCGGGCCGCCGCCGACGGCGGCGAGCCGCCCCTGGCCGTGGTGCCGCTGGCGCTGTCGGGCAAGTCCCCCGAGGCGCTGCGCGCCCAGGCCGAGCGCGTGCTGGCCCGGCTGCGCGCCGACGCCGCGCTCGCACCGGCCGACCTGGGCTGGTCGCTGGCCGTGACCCGGTCGCGGTTCGAGCACCGCGGCGTCGCCCTCGGCCGGGACCGGGGCGAACTCCTCACCGCCCTCCAGGCGCTGGCCGCCGGGGCGCCCGCCGCCCCGTACTCCGTGTCCGGCCGCGCGCACAGCGGCCCCGTCCGGCCCCTGTACGTCTTCCCGGGCCGGGGCACGCCGTGGACGACGGCGGTCCGCGAACTCCTCGACGGCTCCCCGGTGTTCGCCGCCCGGATGCGCGAGTGCGCCGACGCGCTCGGCGAGTTCGTGGACTGGGACCTCTTCGAGGTGCTGCACGACGACACCGCCGCGGCGGCACACGGCGAGGCCGACGAGCTGGACACCGCCACCGTCGCCGCCGCGGCGGCGACGGACGGCGACGGCGCCGGGCGGGCCGATGTGGCCCGGCCCGCCCTGTTCGCGGTGTCGGTCTCCCTGGCCGCCCTCTGGCAGGCCACCGGCGTGGCACCCGCGGCCGTCGCCGGGCACGGCGCCGGTGAGGTCGCCGCCGCGTGCGTGGCCGGCGCCCTCTCCCTGCGGGACGCGGCCCGGCTCGTGACCCTGGGGCGGGCCGCCGACACCGGTGCCGCGCTCGTCCCCGTGGTGCCGCGCCCGGACGGCGTACCGCTGTACTCCGCCCTCGCCGGGGCGTGGCTCGACGACGCCGCCCTCGCGGACGCCGGGCACTGGCAGCGCGCCCTGCGGCACGACGCCCCCTTCGAGGAGGCCGCCGGCGGGCTGTTGGCCGCGGGGCACCGGCTCGTCGTCGAGGTCGGCCCGCACGCGGTGCACCTCGACGCGCTGCGCGCCGCCGCCGAGGCCGACGGCGGCACCACGGCCGTGCTCGGCTCCCCGCCCCGCGGCGAGGGCGGCGCGCGCGAGCTGGCGGCCGCCGTCGCCGAGGCCCACGTCCACGGCGTGGAACTGGACTGGCGGGCGCTGTTCCCCGGCGCCGCCACCGTCGACCTGCCCACGTACGCCTTCCAGCACGAGCACTTCTGGCTCGTCGACGGCCGCGCGCCCGCCGGGGCCGCACAGCCCGCGGCGGACGAGACCGACGCCCGCTTCTGGGAGGCCGTCGAGCGCGAGGACCTGGAGGAGCTGGCCGCCGAGCTGGAGGTGACCGAGGAGTCCGCCACCGGTCTCGGCGCCGTCCTGCCCGTCCTGTCGTCGTGGCGGCGGCAGCGGCGCGAGCGGTCCACCCTCGAAGGCTGGCGCTACCACGTCACCTGGAAGCCGCTCACGGGCGGCCTCCCGGCCCCGGACCTCACCGGCCGCTGGCTGGTCGTCGTCCCTGAGGAGGCCGCCGCGCACCCGTGGACGTCCGGCGTCACGCAGGCGCTGACCTCCGCCGGAGCCGAAGCCATCGAACTACGCCTGGCGACAGGTGAGTTGACCGTGGGCGCCCTCGCCGGGCGGCTGCGCGAACTCACGGGGGACCCCGGCCTCGCCGGTGTCGTCTCCCTCCTCGCCCTCGACGAGACACCCCTCGCGGACCACCCGGCCGTCCCCGCCGGGCTCGCGGGCACCGTCGCCCTCGTCCGCGCCCTGGCGGACACCGGCACCACGGCACGCCTGTGGGCGGTGACCCAGGGCGCCGTCACCACCGGCCGCAGCGACCGCCCGGCGGGAGCCGCCCAGGCCCTCCTGTGGGGCCTCGGCCGCGTCGCCGCGCTGGAGCACCCCGACCTCTGGGGCGGCCTGATCGACCTGCCGGGGAGCGTCGACGCGCGGGCCCGCGCCCGGCTCGCCACCGCCCTGACCGGCATCCCCGCCGAGGCGGGCACCGGTGTCGAGGACCAGCTCGCCGTGCGCGGCCCGGGCCTCTTCGGCCGCCGCCTCGCCCACGCCCCGCGGCCCGCGCGGCCGACGGGGGAGTGGACGCCGCGCGGCACCGCGCTGATCACCGGCGGCACCGGCGCCCTCGGTGCCCACGTGGCCCGCTGGCTCGCCCGCGAGGGCACCGAGCACCTGGTGCTCACCGGCCGCCGCGGCCTCGACGCGCCCGGCGCCGCCGCGCTCAAGGCGGAGCTGGAGGAGGCGGGGGCCACGGTCACCGTCGCCGCCTGCGACGTGGCGGACCGGGACGCGCTCCGGCGCCTGCTCGACGAACTGGCCGCCGCGGGCCGCACCCCGCGCGCCGTCTTCCACGCCGCCGGGGTCAGCCCGGCTCTCGCCCTCGCCGACACCACCCCCGCGGACCTCGCCGAGGCGCTGGCCGCCAAGGCCGCGGGCGCCGCCCACCTCGACGAACTCCTCGGCGACACCGACCTGGACGCCTTCGTCCTGTTCTCCTCCATCGCCGCCGTCTGGGGCAGCGGCGGGCAGGCCGGGTACGCCGCCGCCAACACCTTCCTCGACGCGCTCGCCGCCGACCGCCGCGCCCGCGGCCTGATCGCGACCTCCGTCGCCTGGGGCGCCTGGGGCGGCAGCGGCATGGCGGCCACCGCCGAGGCCGAGGAGCACCTGCGCCGCCGCGGCGTACGGCTCCTCGACCCGGACCTGGCCGTCGGGGCGCTCGCCCAGGCCCTCGCCACGGGCGAGACGTGCGTGACCGTGGCCGACGTGGACTGGGAGCGGTTCGCGCCCGCGTTCACCGCCGCCCGGCCCAGCGCGCTCCTCGGCGGGCTGCCCGAGCTGCGCCCCGAGCCGCGCCGGACGGCCGCCGCCCCGGCGGGCGAGGGCGCGCCCGACTCCGCGTGGGCGGCCCGGCTCGCCAGCCACCCGGAGGCCGAGCGGCGGCGCCTCGTCCTCGACCTCGTGCGCACCGAGGCGGCCGCCGCGCTCGGCTACGCGGGCGCCGAGGCCGTCGAACCCGCCCGCGCCTTCCGCGAGCTGGGCTTCGACTCGCTCACCGCGGTCGAGCTGCGCAACCGGCTCACCGCCGCCACCGAGGTGCAGCTGCCCGCGACGGCCGTCTTCGACCACCCCTCGCCCGAGGCCCTCGCCCGCCACCTGCTGGCGGAGGTCACCGGCGCCCCGGCCGCGACGGCGGCCCCGGCCCCGGCGGCGGGGCCCGCCGACGTCGCCGACGATCCCGTCGCCATCGTCTCCATGAGCTGCCGCTTCCCCGGCGGCGCCGCCACCCCCGAAGCGCTGTGGCAGCTCCTGGCCGACGGCACCGACGCCGTCTCCGTCTTCCCCGCCGACCGCGGCTGGGACCTCGACGGCGCCGCCCGCTACCGGCCCGAGGGCGGCTTCGTGCACGACGCCACCCAGTTCGACGCCGGCCTCTTCGGCATCTCCCCGCGCGAGGCCCTGGCCATGGACCCGCAGCAGCGGCTCCTCCTGGAGACCTCCTGGGAGCTGTTCGAACGCATCGGCATCGCGCCCCGGTCCCTGCGGGGTACGTCGACCGGCGTGTTCGTCGGCTCCGGCTATCAGGGGTACGCGTCCGGGCTCGACAGCGTGCCCGACGGCGTCGAGGGGCACCTGATGACCGGCACGTCCGGCAGCGTCATCTCCGGCCGCCTCGCCTACTCCTTCGGCCTGGAGGGCCCGGCGGTCACCGTCGACACGGCGTGCTCCTCGTCGCTGGTCGCGCTGCACCTGGCGGCGCAGGCGCTGCGCCAGGGCGAGTGCGACCTGGCCCTCGCGGGCGGTGTCACCGTGATGGCGACCGCGGGCGCCTTCGACGAGTTCAGCCGCCAGGGCGGCCTCGCGGGCGACGGCCGCTGCAAGCCGTACGCGGACGCCGCCGACGGCACCGGCTGGGGCGAGGGCGCGGGCCTGCTGCTCCTGGAGCGCCTGTCCGACGCCCGCCGCAACGGCCACGAAGTCCTCGCCGTGGTCCGGGGATCTGCCGTCAACCAGGACGGCGCAAGCAACGGCCTCACCGCCCCCAACGGGCCGTCCCAGCAGCGCGTCATCACCCAGGCCCTCGCCAACGCCCGCCTCGCCCCCGAGCAGATCGACGCCGTCGAGGGCCACGGCACCGGCACCGCGCTCGGCGACCCCATCGAGGCCCAGGCGCTCCTCGCCACCTACGGCCAGGACCGGCCCGCCGACCGGCCGCTGCTGCTCGGCTCGGTCAAGTCCAACATCGGGCACACCCAGGCCGCCGCCGGTGTCGCCGGGGTCATCAAGATGGTCCTCGCCATGCGCCACGGCGTCCTGCCCAAGACCCTGCACATCGACCGGCCCAGCACCCACGTGGACTGGTCCGCCGGAGCTGTCGAACTCCTCACCGAGACCCGCGCCTGGCCCGACCGGGACGGCGCGCCGCGCCGCGCGGGCGTGTCGTCGTTCGGCGTCAGCGGCACCAACGCGCACGTCGTCGTGGAGCAGGCCCCCCGCCGCGGCAAGCCCGCCCCGGCCGAGGTGGCGCCCGGCCCCGAGGCCGCCCCGGCGGCCGCCGTGCCGTGGCAGGTCTCGGCCCGCGGCGCCGACGCCCTGCGCGCGCAGGCCGCGCGGCTGCGCGAGCGGCTCCTCGCCGACCCCGCCCTGGCTGCCGACGCCGCCGGACTCGCCGACGTGGGCTGGTCCCTGGCCACCGGCCGCTCGCTCCTGGAGCACCGGGCCGTGGTCCTCGGCCGCGACCGCGAGGCCTTCCTCGCCGGGCTCGACGCGGTCGCGTCCGGCGGGCCGGGCGCGGTGACCGGCACGGTCGTCGAGGGCCGCCTCGCCGCCGTGTTCACCGGCCAGGGCAGCCAGCGCCCCGGCATGGGCCGCGAACTGTACGAGGCGTTCCCCGTGTTCGCCGACGCGCTGGACGAGGTGTGCGCCCATGTCGACGGCTTGATAGAACGTTCGCTCCAGAGCGTGATGTTCGGTACCGACGCCGAGCTGCTCGAACAGACCGGTTACACCCAGCCCGCGCTGTTCGCCATGGAAGTGGCGCTGTTCCGGCTCGCGGAGTCCTTCGGCGTCCGGCCCGAGATCGTCGGCGGGCACTCCGTCGGTGAGCTGACCGCCGCGTACGTCGCCGGGCTGTGGTCCCTGGAGGACGCCGCACGGCTCGTCGTGGCCCGCGGCCACCTGATGCAGGCCCTGCCCGAGGGCGGCGCCATGCTCGCCGTGCAGGCCACGGAGGCCGACGTCCTGCCGCTCCTCACGGAGGCGGACGTCACGGACCGCGTCGGTCTCGCCGCCGTCAACGGCCCCACGCAGGTGGTGCTGTCCGGCGACCGGGCCGCCCTCGAAGGCCTGGAGGCGACGCTGCGTGGCCAGGAGCGCAAGACGCGGTGGCTGAAGGTGTCGCACGCCTTCCACTCACCGCTCATGGCCCCCGTCCTGGACGACTTCCGCACGGTCGCGGAGAGCCTGGCGTACCAGGAGCCGCTCCTGCCCGTCGTGTCGAACCTGACCGGACGGCTCGCGGCCCCCGGCGAACTCACCGACCCCGGCTACTGGGTACGGCACGTACGCGAGGCCGTCCGCTTCCACGACGGCCTGCGCACCCTCGCCGACCAGGGCGCCGCGACCGTCCTCGAACTGGGCCCCGACGCGGTCCTGACCGCGATGGCGCACGACACCCTCACCGAACCGGCCGCGCAGGCCGGGCTGATCGCCGCCGTCCGCAAGGGCCGCCCCGAGCCCGACACCTTCCTCACCGCCCTCGCCGCGGCCCAGGTGCGGGGCGCCGACGTCGACTGGACGCCGCTGTACGCGCCCGTCGCCTCCCGGCGCCGCGTCGACCTGCCGACGTACGCCTTCCAGCACGAGCACTACTGGCTGCAGGCCGCCGCGGACCAGGCGGGGACGGGCTCCGGCACGGCGGACGAGGTGGAGTCGCGGTTCTGGGAGACCGTGGAGAGCGAGGACCTGGCCGAGCTCGCCAAGACCCTGTCCGTGCCCGACGACGCGCCGCTCACCGAGGTGCTGCCCGCGCTCACGGCCTGGCGCAGGCAGCGGCGCGAGAGCTCCGCGCTCGACCGGTGGATCTACCGCGAGTCGTGGACGCCCCTCGCCGAGACGGACACCGGGGAGCCCTCGGGCACCTGGCTCGTCGTCGTCCCCGAAGGCCCCGAAGGCCCCGAGGGATCCGAGGGGTCCGAGGATCCCGACGGCCCCGGCGGCCGTACGGACACCCCGTGGAGCGCGGCCGTCGCCACGCTCCTCACCGAGCGCGGCGCGGGCCACGTCACCGTGCGGGTGCCCGCGCACACCACCGGCCGGGACGCCCTCGTCGGCCTGCTGCGCGCGGCCGTCGCCGACGCGGCGAAGGACATCACCGGCGTCCTCTCCCTGCTCGCCACCGCCGACCCGGCCGGGACCGGGGGCCACGCCACCACGCCGGCCAACGCCACCCCGGCGGAGGTCGCCCTCACCCTGGCGCTGATCCAGGCCCTGGGCGACACCGGCGTCGACGCGCCCCTGTGGTGCGCCACCCGCGACGCCGTCACCGTCGGCCGCGAGGGGCCGACCGTGCCCGGGCGGACGGCCCTGTGGGGCCTGGGCCGCGTCGCGGCCCTGGAGCACCCCGAGCGCTGGGGCGGCCTCGTCGACCTGCCCGCCGCGGCGGACACGGCGGCCGTCACCCGCCTCGCCCGCCTGCTGGGCGGCGCCTGGGCCGGCGAGGACCAGGTCGCCGTCCGCGGCTCCGGCGCCTTCGGACGCCGTGTCGTACGGGCCCCCCTCAACGGTGGCGACGGCGACGGCGACACCCTGGCGTGGACGCCGCGCGGCACCGTCCTGGTGACCGGCGGCACCGGCGCCCTCGGCACCCACCTGGCGCGCTGGCTGGCCCGCGAGGGCGCCGAGCACCTGGTGCTCACCAGCCGCCGCGGCCCCGACGCCCCCGGCGCGGCGGAACTCCGCGCCGAACTGGAGGAGTACGGCGTCCGCGTCACCGTGGCGGCCTGCGACGCGGCCGACCGCGACGCCCTGGCGGACGTCCTCGGCGCGATCCCCGACGAGACGCCGCTGACCGCGGTATTCCACGCCGCGGGCGTCCTCGACGACGGCGTCCTCGACGCGCTGACGGCCGACCGGCTCGCCACCGTCTTCCGCGCCAAGGCCCGCGCGGCCCGCAACCTCGACGAGCTGACGGCCGGGCACGACCTGTCGGCGTTCGTGCTCTTCTCGTCCTTCGCGGGCGTCGCGGGCGGCGCCGGACAGGGCAGCTACGCCGCCGCCAACGCCTACCTCGACGGCCTCGCACACGCCCGCCGGGCCCGGGGCCTGACCGCCACCTCCGTGGCCTGGGGCCCCTGGGCGGGCAGCGGCATGGCCGCCGAAGGCGCCGCCGCCGAGCGGCTGCGCGGCGGCATGCTCCCGCCGCTCGCGCCGGACCAGGCGATCACCGCCCTCCAGCGGCTGCTCGCCCACGACCGCACCGCCGCCCTCGTCGCCGACATCGACTGGCCGCAGTACGCGCCCGCGTTCACCGCGGTCCGCCCGAGCCGCCTGTACGCCGAACTGCCGGAGGTACGGGCCCTGGCCGCCGACGGCGGCTCCGCCGCGGGGCCCGCCGCCGGGCAGGGCCCCGCCCTGACCGAGCGGCTCGCGTCCCTGGCACGGCCCGAGCAGGAGCGGCTGCTGCTCGACCTCGTCCGCGAGCAGGTCGCCGTCGTCCTCGGCTACAGCGGCGCGGCGGCCGTCGAACCCGCCCGCGCCTTCCGCGAGCTGGGCTTCGACTCCCTCACCGCGGTCGAGCTGCGCAACCGCGTCAACGCCCTCACCGGCCTGGTCCTGCCCGCCACGGTGGTCTTCGACCATCCGACGCCCACGGCCCTGGCCGACTGCCTGCGCACCGAACTCGCCCCCGACGCCGCCGACCCGGCCACGCTGCTGCTCGGCGACCTGGAGCGGCTCGAAGGCAGCCTCGCCGCCGCCGGGACGGCCGACGGGATCACCCGGACCAAGGTGGCGGTCCGGCTCCAGGCCGCGCTCGACCGCTGGAAGAACGGCGACTCCCGGCAGCCCGGGAGCGCCGCCCCGGACGGCGACGGCGACGCCGGCGACATCCGCGACCGGCTCGCCGCCGCGGACGACGACGAGATGCTCGCCTTCATCAAGAAGCAGCTCGGCCGGGAGTGAGGGAACGAGAAATGGACAACTGACGTACGTCAGCGGTAATTAATTGACCCGGCAGCCCCTGTCCACCCCTTTTTACGCGCACCCGCCCCGGCCGTATTCCACGGAAATCCGGTAGGGGCGGGTAGGGGGAGGGTAGGGGTTGTTGGTCTTATAGCGCCCTCATAGCGTCATCGAGAAAACGGCTGCGGACAGGTCCGTTGTATGCCAGCAGGTGCGGCACACGTCCTGAACAGGTGACATTTGATGGCGAATGAAGAGACGCTGCGCGACTATCTCAAGTGGGTTTCGGCGGACCTGCATCAGACGCAGCAACGTCTGAAGGACGTCGAGGCCGCCGCGCAGGAGCCCATCGCGATCACGGCGATGAGCTGCCGCTTCCCCGGCGGCGTGAGCGGCCCCGAAGACCTGTGGCGGCTGCTCGCGGAGGGCCGCGACGCCATGACGGGGCTCCCCACCGACCGCAACTGGGACCTTGAGTCGCTCTACGACCCCGACGCCGCCGGAAAGCAGGGCACCAGCTCCACGGCCCACGGCGGATTCCTCGACCAGGTCGCCGAATTCGACGCGGCTTTCTTCGGGATCTCCCCCCGCGAGGCCCTGGCGATGGACCCGCAGCAGCGGCTCCTCCTGGAGACCGCCTGGGAGGCCTTCGAACGCGCGGGCATCGACCCCGCGACGGTACGCGGCAGCCGCACCGGCGTGTTCGTCGGCACCAACGGCCAGGACTACGCCCCGCTCCTCTTCGAGGCCGAGGAGGACGTCGAGGGCTACGTCAGCACGGGCAACGCGGCCGCGGTCGAGTCCGGCCGCATCGCCTACACCCTCGGCCTCGAAGGCCCCGCCCTCACCGTCGACACGGCCTGCTCCTCGTCGCTGGTCGCCCTGCACCTGGCCGTGCAGGCGCTGCGCCAGGGCGAGTGCGGCATGGCCCTCGTCGCGGGCGTCACCGTCATCTCCACGCCCGGCGTCTTCACCGAGTTCAGCCGCCAGCAGGGCCTCGCCGCCGACGGCCGCTGCAAGGCCTTCGCCGCCGCCGCGGACGGCACCGGCTGGGGCGAGGGCGTCGGCATGCTCCTCGTGGAGCGCCTGTCCGACGCCCGCCGCAACGGCCGCCCGGTCCTCGCGGTGGTGCGGGGTTCGGCCGTCAACCAGGACGGCGCCAGCAACGGCCTGACCGCCCCCAACGGCCCGTCCCAGCAGCGCGTCATCATGCAGGCCCTCGCCAACGCCCGCCTGACCGCCGCCGACGTCGACGCGGTCGAGGCCCACGGCACCGGCACGACCCTCGGCGACCCCATCGAGGCCCAGGCGCTCATCGCCACGTACGGCCAGGAGCGCCCCGAGACCGGCGAACCCCTGTGGCTGGGCTCCATCAAGTCCAACATCGGCCACACCCAGGCGGCGGCCGGCGTCGCGGGCCTCATGAAGATGGTCCTCGCCATGCGCCACGGGCTGCTGCCCCGCACGCTGCACGTGGACGAGCCGACACCCGAGGTCAACTGGTCCGCCGGTGCGGTCGAACTGCTCACCGAGGCCCGGGAGTGGGCCGCGCGGGACGGCGGCGCGCCGCGCCGCGCGGGCATCTCCTCCTTCGGCGTCAGCGGCACCAACGCCCACGTGATCGTGGAAGAGGCCCCGGTGCCCGAGGAGCCCACCGCCCCCGAGGACGGCACGGAAGGCCCCGCCCGCGTCGTGACCGGCGTGGTCCCGCTGGCCCTCTCGGCCAGGACCCCCGAGGCCCTGCGCGACCAGGCGGACCGCCTCCGCACCCATCTGCTGACCCACCCCGAGCTGGGCGTCGGCGACGTGGCCTGGTCGCTGGCGGTGGCGCGGTCGCGGTTCGAGCACCGGGGTGTCGTCCTCGGGCAGGACCGGGAGGAGCTTCTCGCCGGTCTTGAGCGGCTGGCCGAGGGCGACGGCGCGGCGGCGGCCGGTGGCGTGGTCACCGGCCGTGCGGTGAGCGGGGCCGGTCGTGCGGTGTTCGTGTTCCCGGGGCAGGGGTCGCAGTGGGCCGGGATGGCGGTCCAACTGCTGGATGATTCGCCGGTGTTTGCGGCTCGGATGCGGGAGTGTGCGGATGCGCTGGGCGCGTTCGTGGACTGGGATCTGTTCGAGGAGCTGAGTGGCGAGCGGTTCGACCGGGTTGATGTGGTCCAGCCGGTCCTCTTCGCCGTGATGGTGTCGCTGGCTGCGGTCTGGCAGGCGGCGGGTGTGCAGCCTGCTGCTGTGGTGGGTCACAGTCAGGGTGAGATCGCTGCCGCGTGTGTGGCCGGTGTCCTGTCGCTGGAGGACGCCGCCCGGGTGGTGGCCCTGCGCAGCCTGGCCATCCGGGAGTTGTCGGGCAAGGGCGGCATGGTGTCCGTGCCGCTGCCCGAGGCCGAGGTCCGTGAGCTGATCGCTGGTTGGGAGGGCCGCATCGAGGTCGCGGCCGTCAACGGCCCCGCCCAGGTCGTCGTATCCGGTGAGCCGGAGGCCCTGGAGGAACTCGTCGCGCAGTGCGCAGCCGAGGACATCCGCGCCCGCACGATCCCGGTGGACTACGCCTCGCACTCCTCGTACGTCGAGCAGATCGAGGCACAGATAGCCGACGCGCTGGTGGACGTGTCGCCGCGGCAGGCCGAGGTGCCGCTGTACTCGACGCTGACCGGGGCCTGGCTGGACGCGGACACGCCCATGGATGCCGGGTACTGGTACCGCAACCTGCGCCAGACCGTGCTGTTCGAGCACGCCACCCGTGGCCTGCTCGCCGAGGGGCACGGCCTGTTCCTGGAGATGAGCCCGCACCCGGTCCTCACCGTCCCGGTGCAGGCCACCATCGACGCCACCGAGAGCCCGGCCGCCACACTGGGCTCGCTGCGCCGCGACGAGGGCGGCGCCGACCGGCTCGCGGCCTCGCTCGCCGAAGCCCACGTGCACGGTGCCGAGCTGGACTGGAAGGCCCTCTTCCCCGGCGCCCGTACCACCGTCGACCTGCCCACGTACCCCTTCCAGCGCGAGCGCTACTGGCCGAAGGCCGTGCCCGCGGGCGCCGGGGACGTGGTGTTCGCGGGCCTGCGCGCCGCCGGGCACCCGCTGCTCGGGGCCGCCGTGGCCCTCGCGGACGCGGACGGTTACCTCTTCACCGGGCGGCTCGCGACCCAGACCCACCCCTGGCTCTCCGACCACGCCGTGGACGGCGCGATCCTGCTGCCCGGCACGGCGTACGTCGAACTCGCCCTGCGCGCGGGCGACGAGGTCGGCTGCGGCTTCCTCGAAGAGCTGACCCTGGAGGCCCCGCTCGTCGTCCCCGAGCAGGGCGCCGTCCAGCTCCAGATCTCGGTGAGCGGACCCGACGGCTCCGGGCGGCGCGAGCTGAGCCTCTTCGCGCGCCCGCAGGACGACACCGACGACACCCCCTGGACGCGGCACTTCACCGGCAGCCTGCTGCCCGCCGACCCGGCCGGAGAGCAGGTGGACACCACCGCCCTGGCCGCGTGGCCGCCCGCGCGCGCCGAGCGGATCGACGTGTCCGACCTGTACGAGCGCCTCACCGCCAACGGCCACGGCTACGGCCCGCTCTTCCAGGGCTTGCGCGCCGCCTGGCGGCAGGGCGACGACATCTACGCGGAGGTCGAACTCCCGCGGGATTCGGGCGCCGACACGGACTCCTTCGGCCTGCACCCGGCGCTGTTCGACGCCGCGCTGCACGCGATCGGCCTCGGCGACTTCATCGCCCGCACGGACCGTGCGCACCTGCCGTTCGCCTGGTCCGACGTCACCCTGCACGCCACCGGGGCCACCACGCTCCGGGTCCGCGTCACCGCCGCCGGCCCGGACACCGTGTCCGTGCTGGCCGCCGACGCCGACGGGCAGCCCGTCGTCTCCGTCGGCTCCCTCGCGCTGCGCCCCCTGTCCGAGGAGCACCTGACCGGGGCGCCGCGCCTCGACGCGCTGTTCCAGGTGGAGTGGACACCGGTCGACGCCCCGGCGACGACGGCCGCGGACCTCGCCTCCGCGGCGCTGCTCGGGGCTGACGGCCCCGGCACCCTGGCCCCCGTCCTCGCCTCCGTCCGGCGGACGTACGCGGACCTGGAGGCCCTCACCACCGCGCTGGACGCGGGCGCCGAACTGCCCGCGACCGTGCTCCTGCCGCTCGTGACGCCCGAACCGCCCTCCGGGGACGCGGCGTCGCCCCGGCCGGTCGACCTCGGCGCCGTACGGCCCCTGTTGGAGCGGGCCCTGGACGCGGTGCAGGGCTGGCTCGGCGACGAGCGGTTCGAGGCGTCCCGCCTCGCCGTGGTGACGCGCGGCGCGGTCGCCGCAGGCACCACCACCGCCCCCGACCCGGTGGCCGCCGCCGTCCGGGGCCTGCTGCGCTCGGCGCAGTCCGAGCACCCGGACCGCTTCGTCCTCCTCGACCTGGACCCGGCCGCTAGCGACGACACCGACTCCGACCTTGGCTCCCACGCTCCTTCCGGCGGAGCCACCTCGTCCCTGGTCGCCGCCGCCCTCGCCACCGACGAGCCCGAACTCGCCCTCCGCGACGGCGGATTGCGGGCCCCGCGCCTGACCCGCGTACCGCACCCGGCGACGGAAACCGGTGGCACGCCGGACACCGAGGGCACGCGGACCGCCGCTCGAACGCAGACCGCCGCTCGAACGCCGAGCACCACGGGAACGCCGAGCACCGAGGGAACGCCGGTCGCGGAGGAGGCCCCCGGCTTCTGGGGAGGCGGCACCGTCCTGATCACCGGCGGTACCGGCACCCTCGGTGGCCTGGTGGCCCGCCACCTGGTGGACCGGCACGGTGTCCGCGACCTGCTCCTCGTGTCGCGCCGCGGCGACGCCGCCCCCGGGGCCGCCGACCTGCGCGCGGACCTGGAGGAGTCGGGCGCCCGCGTACGGCTCGCCGCCTGCGACACCGCCGACCGTGCCGCGCTCGCCGCCCTCCTGGACGACGTCCGCGCCGAGTTGTCCGCGGTCGTGCACGTGGCCGGGGCCCTCGACGACGGCGTGGTCACCGCCCTGACCCCCGAGCGGCTGGACACGGTGCTGCGCCCCAAGGCGGACGCGGCGCTCCACCTGCACGAACTGACGGCGGGCCTGGACCTCTCCGCGTTCGTGCTGTTCTCCTCGGCCGCCGGTGTGCTCGGCACCCCCGGCCAGGCCAACTACGCGGCCGCCAACGCCTTCCTCGACGCCCTCGCCGAGTACCGCCGCGCCCAGGGCCTCCCGGCGGCCTCCCTGGCGTGGGGCCTGTGGGCCCAGGCCAGCGAGATGACCGCCCACCTCGGCGCGGGCGACCTCGACCGCCGCGCCCGCGCCGGCGCCGCCCCGCTCACCAGCGACGAGGGGCTGGAGCTGTTCGACGCCGCCCACGCCGCGGGCCGGGCCGTGACCGTGCCGGTCCGCCTGGACCTCGGCGGGCTGCGCGCCCGGGCCGCCACCGACGGCGTCCCGCCGCTGCTGCGCACCCTGGTCCGCGTACCCCGGCGGCGCACGGCTGCCACCGGGGACCGGCAGGAGGGCTCCGCCCTCGCCCGGCGCATCGTCGCGCTGCCCGCGGAGGACCGCGAGCAGGAGGTCCTCACGCTGGTACGGGGCCACGCCGCCGCCGTCCTCGGCTACCCGTCGGCCGACGCCGTCGCGCCCGACCGGGCCTTCCGCGAGATCGGCTTCGACTCGCTCACCGCCGTCGAACTGCGCAACCGGCTCACCACCGCGACCGGCCTGCGGCTGCCCGCGACGCTCGCCTTCGACTACCCGGCCACCACCGTCCTCGCCCGGCACCTCCTCGACGAACTCCTCGGCAGCGACGCGGCCGCCCTGCCGGCGACCCGGACGACGGCGGGCCCGGCCCCCGAGGACGACGACCCCGTCGTCATCGTGTCGATGAGCTGCCGCTACCCCGGCGGCGTCACCACCCCCGAGGACCTGTGGCGCCTGACCGCCGACGGCGTCGACGCCATCGGCGACCTGCCCGGCGACCGCGGCTGGGACGTCGACGCCCTCTACGACCCCGACCCGGACAGCCCCGGCTCGTTCTACACGCGCGAGGGCGGCTTCCTCTACGACGCCGCCGAGTTCGACCCGGCGTTCTTCGGCATCTCCCCGCGCGAGGGACTGTCCATCGACCCCCAGCAACGGCTCCTCCTGGAGACCACCTGGGAGGCGTTCGAGCGGGCGGGCATCGACCCGGCGACCGCGCGCTCCAGCTCCACCGGCGTGTTCGTCGGCATCATGTACAACGACTACGCCACCCACCTCCTCAGCGCCCCCGGCGGCCTCGACGACCTGGAGGGCTACGTCGGCAACGGCAGCGCGGCGAGCGTCGCCTCCGGCCGCGTCTCCTACACCTTCGGCCTCGAAGGCCCCGCGGTCACCGTCGACACCGCCTGCTCGTCGTCCCTCGTGGCCCTGCACCTGGCCGCGCAGGCGCTCCGGCAGGGCGAGTGCGACATGGCCCTCGCGGGCGGCGTCGCCGTCATGTCGACCCCCGGTACGTTCATCGAGTTCAGCCGCCAGCGCGGGCTGGCCGCCGACGGCCGCTGCAAGTCCTTCGCGGCCGCGGCCGACGGCACCGGCTGGGGCGAGGGCGTGGGCCTGCTCCTGCTCGAGCGCCTGTCCGACGCCCGCCGCAAGGGTCACCGCGTCCTCGCGGTCCTCCGCGGCTCGGCCGTCAACCAGGACGGCGCCAGCAACGGCCTGACCGCCCCGAACGGCCCCTCCCAGCAGCGCGTCATCCGCGCCGCCCTCGCCAACGCGGGGCTGTCCGCCGCCGACGTGGACGCCGTGGAGGCCCACGGCACGGGGACGACCCTGGGCGACCCGATCGAGGCGCAGGCGCTGCTTGCCACGTACGGCAAGGAGCGCCCGGCCGACCGGCCCTTGTGGCTGGGCTCCCTGAAGTCGAACATCGGCCACACCCAGGCCGCCGCCGGTGTCGCCGGTGTCATCAAGATGGTCATGGCGATGCGCGAGGGCGTCCTGCCGCCGACCCTGCACGTGGACGAGCCGACGCCGCAGGTGGACTGGACCGCGGGCGCGGTCGAACTCCTCACGGAGGCCCGGGAGTGGGCCGAGCGGGACGGCGGCGGGCCGCGCCGCGCGGGCGTCTCCTCCTTCGGCGTCAGCGGGACGAACGCCCACGTCATCGTGGAACAGGCCCCGGCCGACGAGCCCGCGCGCACCGACCGGGCCGCCGCCGACGGCGGCGAGCCGCTCGTGCCCGTGGTGCCTTTGGCGCTCTCGGCGAAGACCCCCGAGGCCCTGCGCGGCCAGGCGGCCCGGCTCCGCGACGCCTTGCGCGCGGACGCGGACCTCGGCCCGCGCGACGTAGCCTGGACGCTGGCCGTCGCCCGGTCGCGGTTCGAGCACCGGGGCGTCGCCCTCGGCCGGGACCGGGACGAGCTGGTCGCCGCCCTCGGGCGCCTGGCGGAAGGGGACACGACCGCCGGCGGTGCGATCACCGGTCGTGCGGTGAGTGGGGCCGGTCGTGCGGTGTTCGTGTTCCCGGGGCAGGGGTCGCAGTGGGCCGGGATGGCGGTTCAACTGTTGGACGATTCGCCGGTGTTCGCTGCCCGGATGCGGGAGTGTGCGGATGCGCTGGGCGCGTTCGTGGACTGGGATCTGTTCGAGGAGCTGGGTGGCGAGCGGTTCGACCGGGTGGATGTGGTCCAGCCGGTGTTGTTCGCGGTGATGGTGTCGTTGGCTGCTGTGTGGCAGGCGGCGGGTGTGAAGCCTGCGGCGGTCGTCGGGCACAGCCAGGGTGAGATCGCTGCCGCGTGCGTTGCGGGTGCGCTGTCGCTGGAGGACGCCGCCCGGGTCGTGGCCTTGCGCAGCCTGGCCATTCGGGAGCTGTCGGGCAAGGGCGGCATGGTGTCGGTGCCGCTGCCGGAGGCGGACGTACGCGAGCTGATCAGCGGTTGGGAGGGCCGGATCGAGGTCGCGGCCGTCAACGGCCCCGCCCAGGTCGTCGTATCCGGTGAGCCGGAGGCGCTGCAGGAACTTGTCGCCCAGTGTGTGGCGCAGGACATCCGTGCCCGCACCATCCCCGTGGACTACGCCTCGCACTCGTCGTACGTCGAGCAGATCGAGGCGCGGATCCTGGACGCCCTGTCTGGCGTGTCCCCGCAGGCCGCACAGATGCCGCTGTACTCCACGCTCACGGGGACCTGGCTGGACGTTCCGATGGACGCCGGGTACTGGTACCGCAACCTGCGCCGGACCGTGCTGTTCGAGCACGCCACCCGTGGCCTGCTCGCCGAGGGGCACGGGCTGTTCGTGGAGATGAGCCCGCACCCGGTCCTCACTGTGCCGGTGCAGGCCACCATCGACGCCACCGACAGCCCGGCCGCGACCCTCGGCTCGCTGCGCCGTGACGAGGGCGGCGCCGACCGCCTGGCGGCGTCGCTCGCCGAAGCCCACGCGCACGGTGCCGAGCTGGACTGGAAGGCCCTCTTCCCCGGCGCCCGCGTGGTCCCCGACCTGCCCACGTACGCCTTCCAGCGCCAGCACTACTGGCCCGACTTCGCGGCACCGGAAGACGCGGCGCCGCTCGGCACGGACGAGGTGGAGTCGCGCTTCTGGGAGGCCGTGGAGCGCGAGGACCTGGAGCAGTTGTCCGCCACGCTCGTGGACGTCGACGAGAGCACGCTGGGAGCGGTCCTGCCGAGCCTCGCGTCGTGGCGGCGGCAGCGGCGCGAGCAGTCGGCCCTCGACGGCTGGCGCTACCAGGTGTCCTGGAAGCCGCTCCCGGCCACCGCCCTCTCGACGACCGGCCTCACCGGCCGCTGGCTGGTGGTGGTGCCGGAGGGCGCGGGGGAGCACCCCTGGGCTTCCGGTGTCGTGGAGTCCTTGACCCGGGCAGGTGCAGAGGTCGCTGAACTCCGCATACAGGCGGATGAGTTGACGCGGGAGGCGTTGGCGGTCCGGCTGCGGGATGTGGCCGGTGCGGGTGTGCTCTCCGGTGTGGTGTCGCTGCTCGGGTTGGAGGAGGCGGCGCACGCGGAGTTCGCGGGTGTGCCGGTGGGTGTCGCGGGGACCGTGGCGCTGGTGCAGGCCCTGGGTGACACGGGGATCGGCGCGCGGCTGTGGGTGGCGACGCGGGGCGCGGTCTCCACCGGGCGCAGCGACCGGGTGGAGAGCCCGGCGCAGGCGCAGCTCTGGGGCCTCGGGCGCGTCGCCGCGCTGGAGTACCCCGACCGGTGGGGCGGCCTGATCGACCTCCCGTCGTCGTACGACACCCGTACGGGCGCGCGCTTCACGGCCGCCCTCGCGGGCGTCGCGGACGAGGACCAGCTCGCCGTGCGCGGCTCCGGCGTCGTCGTGCGCCGCCTCGTACGAGCCGCGGCGCCCGGCCGAGCCGCGCGGGAGTGGACGCCGCGCGGTACGGCGCTGGTCACGGGTGGTACGGGTGCGATCGGCGGGCATGTGGCGCGCTGGCTGGCGCGGGAGGGTGCCGAGCACCTGGTGCTGACCAGCCGGCGCGGCCTGGAGGCACCCGGGGCCGCGGAGCTGAAGGCGGAGCTGGAGGAGCTGGGCGCCGAGGTCACGGTGGCCGCCTGCGACGTGGCCGACCGGGACGCGCTCGAACGCCTCCTCGACGGACTGACCGCGGACGGACACACCCTGCGAGCCGTCTTCCACGCGGCGGGCGTCGGACAGACACAGCCGCTGGACGGCATGTCCGTGGCCGACATCGCCCAGGTGTACGGCGCGAAGACGGCCGGTGCCGCGCACCTGGACGCGCTCCTCGACAGCGGGGAGGGCCTGGACGCCTTCGTGCTGTTCTCGTCGAACTCCGGCGTCTGGGGCGGCGGCGGTCAGGGTGCCTACGCGGCCGCCAACGCCTACCTCGACGCGCTCGCCGAGCACCGCCGAGCCCGCGGCCTCACCGCGACCTCCGTCGCCTGGGGTCTGTGGGACGGCGGCGGCATGGCCGGTGACGAGGGCACGGAGCACCTGCGGCGCCGTGGTCTCGCGGCGATGGCGCCGGAGCGCGCGGTCGCGGCCCTGGCGCAGGCGGTGGCGTACGACGAGACGTTCGTGGCCGTGGCGGACGTGGACTGGGGGCGGTTCGCGCCCTCGTTCACGTCGGCGCGGCCCAGTGCTCTCATCGGGGACCTGCCCGAGGTGCGGCGCGCCCTCGCGGGCAGCGAGGAGGCCGGTACGGGCAAGCAGGGCGCGCCCGGCTCCGCGTGGGCCGAGCGGCTCGCGGGCCGCTCGGCGGCCGAGCAGGAGCGGCAGCTCCTGGAACTGGTGCGCGGGCAGGCCGCCGCGGTCCTCGGCTACGCGGGCGCCGAGGCCGTCGAGCCGACGCGCGCCTTCCGCGAACTGGGCTTCGACTCGCTGACCGCCGTCGAGGTCCGCAACCGCCTGGCGACCGCCACCGGCCTGAAGCTGCCCACGACCCTCGTCTTCGACTACCCGACGTCCGTCGTCCTCGCGGGTTACCTGCGCGCGCAGTTGACGGGTGACGACGGGCACGGGACGACGACGGGCGAGGCGGCGGCTGCGGCCCGCGCCACGGGCGGGGCCGACGACGACCCCATCGCGATCGTGTCCATGAGCTGCCGCTACCCCGGCGGCGCCACCAGCCCCGAAGCCCTGTGGCGGCTCCTCGCCGAGGGCGCGGACGCCATGTCCGCCTTCCCGGGCGGCCGCGGCTGGGACCTCGACGCCCTCTACGACGCGGACCCCGAACAGCGCGGCACCAGCTACGCCCGCCAGGGCGGCTTCCTCTACGACGCCGACCAGTTCGACCCCGTCTTCTTCGGCATCTCGCCACGCGAGGCCCTGGCCATGGACCCGCAGCAGCGGCTGCTCCTGGAAACCTCCTGGGAGCTGTTCGAGCGCGCGGGCATCGACCCGGCGACCCTGCACGGCAGCCAGGCCGGCGTGTTCGTCGGCGCGTCGTCGCAGGGCTACGGCTCCGGCCTGCGGGAGACCCCCGAGGGCGTCGAGGGGTACCTGCTGGCGGGCGGCGCGACCAGCGTCATCTCCGGCCGCCTCGCCTACTCCTTCGGCCTGGAGGGTCCGGCGGTCACGGTCGACACGGCCTGCTCGTCGTCCCTGGTGGCCCTGCACCTGGCGGCGCAGGCGCTGCGGCAGGGCGAGTGCTCGCTCGCCCTCGCGGGCGGCGTGACGGTCATGTCCAACCCTGGTGCCTTCATCGAGTTCAGCCGCCAGCGCGGTCTGGCCGCCGACGGCCGCTGCAAGGCGTTCGCCGAGGCCGCCGACGGCACGGGCTGGGGCGAGGGCGTGGGCCTGCTCCTGCTTGAGCGCCTGTCGGACGCCCGGCGCAACGGCCACGAGGTGCTGGCGGTCGTGCGGGGCTCCGCCGTCAACCAGGACGGTGCCAGCAACGGCCTGACCGCCCCCAACGGCCCGTCCCAGCAACGGGTGATCCGCGCCGCGCTCGCGGGTGCGGGCCTGACGGCGGCCGAGGTGGACGCGGTGGAGGCCCACGGCACGGGCACGACGCTCGGCGACCCGATCGAGGCGCAGGCGCTGCTCGCCACCTACGGCCAGGAGCGGCCGGAGGACCGGCCGCTGTGGCTCGGCTCGATCAAGTCCAACATCGGCCATACGCAGTCCGCCGCCGGTGTCGCCGGTGTCATCAAGATGGTCATGGCCATGCGCGCGGGCATGCTGCCGCAGTCCCTGCACGTGGACCGGCCCAGCACCCACGTCGACTGGTCGGCCGGTGCCGTCGAGCTGCTGACCGAGGCCAAGCAGTGGCCGCACCGGCAGGACGGCGCCCCGCGCCGCGCGGGTGTCTCCTCCTTCGGCGTGAGCGGCACCAACGCCCACGTGATCGTGGAGCAGGCCCCGGCGGCCGACCCCTCGGACGCGGTCACCCCTGTGGCTCCGGCGACGGCGGTGCCGTGGCTGGTCTCGGCCCGCAGCGCCGACGCCTTGCAGGACCAGATCGACCGGCTGCGCGAGCACGTGACGGGCGACGAGCACCTGGACGCCGTCGACGTGGGCTGGTCCCTGCTGACGGGCCGGGCGCGACACGAGCACCGGGCCGTGGTGTTCGGCCGGGACCGGGAGGAGTTCCTGGCCGGGCTCGAAGCGCCGTTGAGCGGTTCGGTGGTCGAGGGCCGCTTGGGTGTGGTCTTCACCGGTCAGGGCAGCCAGCGGCTCGGGATGGGCCGGGAGTTGTACGAAACCTTCCCGGTGTTCGCGGACGCGCTGGACGAGGTGTGCGTCCACTTCGACGGGTGGATAGAACGTTCGCTCCAGAGCGTGATGTTCGGTGCGGACGCCGACCTGCTTGAGCAGACCGGATACGCGCAACCCGCGCTGTTCGCCTTCGAGGTGGCGCTGTTCCGCTTGGCGGAGTCCTTGGGCGTGCGCCCGGAGGTTGTCGGTGGGCATTCGATCGGTGAGCTGGCTGCCGCGTACGTGGCGGGGCTGTGGTCCCTGGAGGACGCGACGCGACTGGTCGCGGCCCGTGGTCGGTTGATGCAGGCGCTGCCCGAGGGCGGGGCGATGCTCGCGGTCCAGGCGGCGGAGGCCGAAGTGCTGCCGCTGCTGGACGGCCTGGCGGACCGGGTGGGTGTGGCGGCGGTCAACGGGCCCTCGCAGGTCGTGCTCTCCGGTGAGCGTGCGGCTCTTGAGGGGCTGGAGCAGACGCTGCGGGGCCAGGGGCGCAAGGTGCGGTGGCTGAAGGTGTCGCACGCCTTCCACTCGCCGCTGATGGAGCCCGCGCTGGACGATTTCCGGCGCGTGGCACAGGAGTTGACGTACCAGGAGCCGATGCTTCCGGTGGTCTCCAACCTCACGGGTGCACTGGCCGATGCTGCCGATCTGATGGAGCCCGAGTACTGGGTGCGGCACATCCGCGAGGCGGTCCGTTTCCATGACGGGCTGGGCGCGCTGACCGGCTTCGGTGTCACGACACTGCTGGAGCTGGGCCCGGACTCGGTGCTGACCGCGATGGCGCACGACACGCTCACCGAACCTGCCGCGCAGGCCGGGCTGGTGGCCGCCGTACGCAAGGACCGCCCCGAGGCGGACACGTTCCTGGCGGCCCTCGCGCAGTTGCACGTACGCGGGGTCGACGTCGACTGGGCACCGCTGTACGCGCCCGTCGAGACCCGGCGCCGCGTGGACCTCCCGACGTACGCCTTCCAGCACCAGGGCTACTGGCTCAAGCAGACCGGCGGTGCCGCCGACGTCGAGTCGGCCGGGCTCGTCCCCGCGGGGCATCCGCTGCTGGGTGCGGGGATGCCGTTGGCGGACGCGGACGGCTACCTGTTCACGGGTCGGCTGTCCCTGGCCACGCACCCGTGGCTCGCCGACCACGCCGTGGCCGGACGGGTACTGCTGCCGGGTACCGCCTTCGTGGAGCTGGCGGTCCACGCGGGCGGGCAGATCGGGTACGGCGTCCTCGACGAGCTGACGCTGGGCGCGCCGCTGGTACTGCCCGAACACGGCAGCGTCCAGGTGCAGTTGCGCGTCGAGGCTCCCGATGCCTCCGGGCGTCGCCCCGTCAGCCTGCACTCGCGCCCCGAACCGGGCGACGGTGCCGAGGGCCTGTCGGCCGACGCCTGGACCAGGAACGCCACCGGCACCCTGGCCGAGTCCGCGGCGGAGGCGCCCGCCGCCTCCGCCGACCTCACCGCGTGGCCGCCGCGCGACGCGGAGCCGCTCGCTGTCGACGGCCTCTACGACGAGCTGTCCGCGGCGGGCTTCGACTACGGCCCCGTGTTCCAGGGGCTGCGGGCCGCCTGGCGGCGCGGCGACGAGGTGTTCGCCGAGATCGCCCTGGAGCAGGACGAGCACACGGATGCCGGTGCCTTCGGCCTGCACCCGGCGATCCTCGACGCCGCCCTGCACGCCCGCGCCCTCGCCGCCGCCCCGGAGGCGACAGCCGGCGCGGAGCCCGCGTCCGGAGGGCTGCCCTTCACCTGGACCGGCGTCACGCTGCACGCCGAGGGCGCCGCGGCGGTCCGCGTCCGGCTGGTTCCGAACGGCACCGACAGCGTCACGCTGGAGGTCGCCGACACCACCGGAACGCCGGTGGCCTCGGTCGAAGCGCTCGTCTTCCGGCCCATGTCGAAGGACCTCATCGAGCAGGCGAGCGGTACGCACCCGCACGCCGACTCCCTCTTCCACGTCGAGTGGCGGGAGCAGTCGGGGGTCTCCGGTGATCCGGTGTCCTGGGTGTCGTACGAGGAGCGGGGCGTCGAGGGTGAGGTTCCGGCGGTCGTGGTGTGGCAGGCGCCTGGTGGTGCTGGTGGTGTGGTCGGTCCGGAGGTGGTTGCGGAGCGGGTGGCCCAGGCGCTGGCTGTGGTGCAGGGCTGGCTGGCCGATGAGCGGTTCGCGGACGCGCGGCTTGTTGTGGTGACGCGGGGTGCGGTGGCGGCCGGTGGGGTCGTGCCGGATCCGGTGGGCGCCGCGGTGTGGGGTCTGGTGCGTTCGGCGCGCTCGGAACACCCGGGCCGCTTTGTCCTGGTCGACGCTGACACGGCCGTTGACAGGGAACTGCTGGGGGCCGTGGTTGGCTCGGGTGAGCCGGAGGTGGCGGTCCGGGGCGGCTCGATATGGGTATCGCGTCTGTCTCGTGTCGCTGCTGACGCCAGTGCGGACACGGTCTCGCCGTGGGGTGAGGGTTCCGTGCTGGTGACGGGTGCCTTCGGTGGTCTGGGCCGGGTGGTCGTACGGCATCTGGTGGAGCGGCACGGCGTACGGGATCTGCTGCTGGTCTCCCGGCGTGGCCTGGAGGCTGATGGTGCGGCTGAGCTTCAAGCGCAGCTTGCGGCCTTGGGTGCGCGGGTGACTGTGGCTTCCTGCGATGTGGCTGACCGGGAAGCCGTGGCCGCGCTCGTCGGTGAGCACGGCGCAAGCCTGTCGGCGGTCGTGCATGTGGCGGGCGTACTGGATGACGGTGTGGTCACTTCACTGACGCCGGAGCGGCTGAGGGCGGTGTTGCGGCCGAAGGTGGACGCGGCCTGGCATCTGCACGAGCTGACCGCGGGTCTGGGTCTGTCGGCGTTCGTGTTGTTCTCCTCGGCTTCGGGTGTCTTCGGTGGTCCGGGGCAGGCGAACTATGCGGCGGCGAACAGTTTCCTGGACGCGTTGGCGCTCGCGCGCCGGGCGCAGGGGCTGCCGGGGACCTCATTGGCGTGGGGTCTGTGGGCGCAGGCCAGTGACATGACCGGGGACCTGGCCGAAGCCGACCTCCAGCGCATGGCACGCGGTGGCGTCCTCGCGCTCGGCACCGAAGAGGCACTGGCCCTGTTCGACCTCGCCCCGGCGAGCGCGCACCCGGCCCTCGTGCCCCTCCGCATCGACGCCGCCGCGCTGCGCACCCAGCAGCCGGAGACCCTGCCCGCGCTGCTCCGCGGCCTGGTCCGGCCGGTCGTCCGGCGCGCGCGGAGCGGTGGCGCGGACACCGCCGCCGTACGCACCGAGACGCTGGCGGAGCGCCTGGCGGGAGTCCGCGGTGCCGACCGCGACCGGGTCCTGCTCGACCTCGTCCGTACGCACGTCGCGGGCGTGCTCGGCTACGCGTCGCCGAACGCCGTCGAGCTGGGTCGCGGCTTCCTGGAGCTCGGCTTCGACTCCCTGACGGCCGTCGAACTGCGCAACCGCCTCACCGCGGAGACCGAGCTGCGGCTGCCCAGCACGCTGATCTTCGACTACCCGAACCCGGCGGCGCTGGCCGAGTACCTCTCCGAGGAACTGCCCACGACGGCCGCCGTACCACTCGGCGGACCGGTCGACCCAGGTGACCTGGACGCGGAGCTCGACCGCCTGGAGAGCGTCCTCAAGGCCGTGGGCGACGACGCCGACGGCACCGAGCGGGACCGCGTCGCGGACAGGCTGCGCTCCCTGCTCACCGCCTGGGACACCCCGCGCGACACCGCGACGGACGCCGTCGCGGACCGGCACAAGGAACTCGAGGACCTCGAAGGCGCGACCGCCGACGAACTCTTCGACCTGCTCGACAGCGAACTCCGGACACCGTCGGACCCCCACATGAACACCAGCACGGACACCAGCTCCCACACCGGTTCAGAGACCGGCACAGACACCGGCACAGACACCGGCACAGACCCAGGCTCGGACACGGACCGGCCCGACCGCTTCGAGGAGGCGCTGTAAATGGCGGACGAGGGGAAGTACCTCGATTACCTGAAGCGGGCGACGGCTGATCTGCGCGACGCCCGCCGCCGGGTGCGCGAACTGGAGGAGAACCGGCAGGAGCCCGCCGCGATCGTCGGCATGAGCTGCCGCTACCCGGGCGGCGTCAGCACGCCCGAGGACCTGTGGCGGCTCGTGGCCGACGGCACGGACGCCATCTCCGCGTTCCCCACCGACCGCGGCTGGGACACGGACGAGCTGTTCGACCCGGACCCGGACAAGCGGGGCACCAGCTACACCGCCGAAGGCGGGTTCCTCTACGACGCCCCCCAGTTCGACGCCTCCTTCTTCGGCGTCTCCCCGCGCGAGGCCCTGGCGATGGACCCGCAGCAGCGGCTCCTCCTGGAGACCGCGTGGGAGGCGATCGAACGGGCGGGCATCGACCCCGTCTCCCTGCGCCGCAGCCGCACCGGTGTCTTCGCGGGTGTCATGTACTACGACTACGCGACCCGCCTGCACGCCCTGCCGGAGGGCGTCGAGGGCTACATCGGCACCGGCAACGCGGGCTCGGTCGTCTCCGGCCGCGTCGCCTACACCCTCGGCCTCGAAGGCCCCGCCGTCACCGTCGACACGGCCTGCTCCTCGTCCCTGGTCGCCCTGCACCTGGCGGCGCAGGCCCTGCGCCAGGGCGAGTGCACCCTCGCCCTCGCGGGCGGCGTGACCGTCATGCCCACGGCAGGCACCTTCATCGACTTCAGCCGCCAGCGCGGCCTGTCGACGGACGGCCGCTGCAAGTCCTTCGCGGCCTCGGCGGACGGCACCGGCTGGGGCGAGGGCGCGGGCCTGCTGCTCCTGGAGCGCCTGTCCGACGCCCGCCGCAACGGCCACAAGGTCCTCGCCGTCATCCGTGGCTCGGCCGTCAACCAGGACGGCGCCAGCAGCGGCCTCACCGCCCCGAACGGCCCCTCCCAGCAGCGCGTCATCCGCGACGCCCTGGCCGGCGCCGGCCTCAAGCCGGGCGACGTCGACGCCGTGGAGGCCCACGGCACGGGGACGACCCTGGGCGACCCCATCGAGGCCCAGGCCCTCATCGCCACGTACGGCAAGGAGCACTCCGGTGAGCGCCCGCTGTGGCTGGGCTCGCTGAAGTCGAACATCGGGCACACCCAGGCCGCCGCCGGTGTCGCGGGCGTCATCAAGATGGTGATGGCGATGCGCGAGGGCGTCCTGCCCCGCACCCTGCACGTGGACGAGCCGACGCCCCAGGTGGACTGGTCGGCCGGAACCGTCGCGCTGCTCACGGAGGCCCGGGAGTGGGCCGAGCGGGAGGACGGCGGGCCGCGCCGCGCGGGCGTCTCCTCCTTCGGCGTCAGCGGGACGAACGCCCACGTCATCGTGGAGCAGGCCCCGGCGGCCGACGAGCCCGGCCACGGGGACGCCGACGGTGATCAGGAGCCCCGGTCGTCGGTACTCCCGGGGGTGACCCCGTTCATCCTCTCCGGGCGGACCCCCGAGGCACTGCGGGCCCAGGCGGACCGGCTGCGGGAACACCTCGCCGTGCACGCCGAGCTGGGCGTCGGCGACGTCGCCTGGTCGCTGGCGGTGGCGCGGTCGCGGTTCGAGCACCGGGGCGTCGCCCTCGGCCGGGACCGGGAGCAGCTTCTCGCCGCCCTGGGCCGCCTGGCCGAAGGGGACACGACCGCCGGTGGTGTGGTCACTGGCCGTGCGGTGAACGGGGCCGGTCGTGCGGTGTTCGTGTTCCCGGGGCAGGGGTCGCAGTGGGCCGGGATGGCGGTCCAACTGCTGGACGATTCCCCGGTGTTCGCTGCCCGGATGCGGGAGTGTGCGGATGCGCTGTCGCAGTTTGTGGACTGGGACCTGTTCGAGGAGCTGGGCGGCGAGCGGTTCGACCGCGTCGATGTGGTCCAGCCGGTTCTCTTCGCGGTGATGGTGTCGTTGGCTGCTGTGTGGCAGGCGGCGGGTGTGCAGCCTGCTGCGGTCGTCGGGCACAGTCAGGGTGAGATCGCTGCCGCGTGCGTTGCGGGTGCGCTGTCGCTGGAGGACGCGGCCCGGGTCGTTGCTTTGCGCAGCCTGGCTATTCGCGAGCTGTCCGGTAAGGGCGGCATGGTGTCGGTGCCGCTGCCCGAGGCCGAAGTGCGCGAGCTGGTCTCCGGCTGGGGAGGCCGCATCGAGGTCGCGGCCGTCAACGGCCCGGCTCAGGTGGTGGTCTCCGGTGAGCCGGAGGCGTTGGAGGAGCTGGTCGCGCAGTGTGTGGCGCGGGACGTCCGTGCCCGCACGATCCCGGTCGACTACGCCTCGCACTCGTCGTACGTCGAGCAGATCGAGGCACAGATAGCCGAGGCACTGGCTGGAGTGTCCCCGCAGGACGCTCAGATCCCGCTGTACTCGACCCTCACGGGCGCCTGGCTGGACGGCAACACGCCCATGGATGCCGGGTACTGGTACCGCAACCTGCGCCAGACGGTCCTGTTCGAGCACGCCACGCGTGGCCTGCTCGCCGAGGGCCATGGCCTGTTCGTGGAGATGAGCCCGCACCCGGTCCTCACCGTCCCCGTCCAGGCCACCATCGACGCCACCGACAGCCCGGCCACCACCCTGGGCTCGCTGCGCCGTGACGAGGGCGGCGCCGACCGGCTCGCGGCCTCGCTCGCCGAGGCCCACGCGCACGGCGCCGAGCTGGACTGGAAGGCCCTCTTCCCCGGCGCCCGTACCACCGTCGACCTGCCCACGTACGCCTTCCAGCGCGACCACTACTGGATGCTGGCCCCGGACCAGGACGCGGACGGCGATGCCGCGCTGACCGGGGACGAGGTGGAGTCGCGCTTCTGGGAGGCGGTGGAGCGCGAGGATCTGGAGCAGTTGTCCGCCACGCTCGTGGACGTCGACGAGAGCACGCTGGGAGCGGTCCTGCCCGGTCTCGCGTCCTGGCGGCGGCAGCGGCGCGAGCGGTCCACCATCGACGGCTGGCGCTACCGCGTGGCGTGGAAGCCGGTGGCGGGCGGCCTGCCCGTACCCGCTCTCTCCGGCCGCTGGCTGGTGGTGGTGCCGGAGGGTGCGGAGGAGCACCCGTGGGCTTCCGGTGTCGTCGAGTCCTTGGCCCGGGCAGGTGCCGAGGTCGCTGAACTTCGCGTACGTGCGGATGAGTTGACGCGGGAGGCATTGGCGGTCCGGCTGCGGGAGGTGGCCGGTGCGGGTGCGGTCTCCGGTGTGGTGTCGCTGCTCGGGTTCGAGGAGTCGGCGCACGCGGAGTTCGCGGGTGTGCCGGTGGGTGTCGCGGGGACCGTGGCGCTGGTGCAGGCCCTGGCGGACGCCGGGATCGGCGCGCGGCTGTGGGCGCTGAGCCGGGGTGCCGTCTCGACGGGGCGCAGCGACCGGGTGGAGAGCCCGGTGCAGGCGCAGCTCTGGGGCCTCGGGCGCGTCGCCGCGCTGGAGCACCCGGACCGGTGGGGCGGCCTCATCGACCTGCCGGGCACGTACGACTCCCGGGCCGCGTCCCGGTTCACCGCGATCCTGACCGGCCTCGGCGACGAGGACCAGCTCGCGGTGCGGGACACCGGCGTCTTCGTCCGCCGCTTCGCGCACGCCCCGCTGGAGTCGGCAGGCCAGGGGCCCGCGCGGGAGTGGGCGCCGCGCGGTACGGCGCTGGTCACGGGTGGTACGGGTGCGATCGGCGGGCATGTGGCGCGCTGGCTGGCGCGGGAGGGTGCCGAGCACCTGGTGCTGACCAGTCGGCGTGGCCTGGAGGCGCCCGGAGCCGCGGAGCTGAAGGCGGAGCTGGAGGAGCTGGGCGCCGAGGTCACCATCGCGGCGTGCGACGTGGCCGACCGGGACGCGGTCGAACGCCTCCTCGTCGGGCTGCGGGCGGACGGGCACACCGTCCGGTCCGTGTTCCACGCCGCCGGAGTCAGCCCCTCGTACCCGATCGCCGACCTGTCCGTGGCCGGGATCGCGGAGGTGTACGGCGCGAAGACGGCCGGTGCCGCGCACCTGGACGCGCTCCTCGACAGCGACAGCGACAGCGACAGCGATGAGGATCTGGACGCCTTCGTGCTGTTCTCGTCGAACTCCGGCGTGTGGGGCGGCGGCGGCCAGGGCGCCTACGCCGCCGCCAACGCCTACCTCGACGCGCTCGCCGAGCACCGCCGCGCCCGCGGCCTCACCGCGACCTCCGTCGCCTGGGGCGCCTGGGGCGGCAGCGGCATGGCGGCGGCCGAGGAGGCCGAGAAGCACCTGCGGCGCCGCGGGGTGACGGCGATGGCGCCGGAGCGCGCGGTCGCGGCCCTGGCGCAGGCGGTGGCGTACGACGAGACGTTCGTGGCCGTCGCGGATGTGGACTGGGAGCGGTTCGCGCCCGCCTTCACCTCGGTGCGGCCGAGCCCGTTCCTCGGGGACCTGCCGGAGGTGCGGCGCGCCCTCGCCGAGCCCGAGTCCGCCCCGGGTGGCGCGGGTGCCCGGAGCTCCGGTTCCGGTTCCGGCTCCGCGTGGGCCGACCGGCTCGCGGGTCTCGCGGAACGCGAGCAGGAGCGGCAGCTCCTGGAGCTGGTGCGCGGGCAGGCCGCCGCGGTCCTGGGCTACGCGGGCGCCGAGGCCGTCGAGCCGACGCGCGCCTTCCGCGAACTGGGCTTCGACTCCCTCACGGCCGTCGAGGTCCGCAACCGCCTGGCGACCGCCACCGGCCTGAAGCTGCCCACGACCCTCGTCTTCGACTACCCGACCTCGGCGGCCCTCGCGGCCCACCTGCGGACGCGGCTCCTGGGCGACACCGAGCCCGCCACGGCCCTCGCCGGAGCTGCCGCCCCGGCCCGGCCGGCGACGGACGCCGAGGACGACCCGATCGCCATCGTGTCGATGAGCTGCCGCTACCCCGGCGGCGCCACCAGCCCCGAAACCCTGTGGCGGCTGGTCGCCGACGGTACCGACGCCATCTCGGTCTTCCCCACCGACCGCGGCTGGGGCCCCGACGGGCTCTTCCAGCCCGAGCGGAACGGCACCGCCGACACGAGCTTCGCCGCGCAGGGCGGGTTCCTGTACGACGTGTCCGAGTTCGACGCCGGGCTCTTCGGCATCTCGCCGCGCGAGGCCCTGGCCATGGACCCGCAGCAGCGGCTGCTTCTGGAGACCTCTTGGGAGCTGTTCGAGCGCGCGGGCATCGCGCCCTCGGCCCTGCACGGCAGCAGCACCGGCGTGTTCGTCGGCGCCTGCTCACAAGGGTGGTCGGCGGGGCTGGCCCACGCCCCCGAGGGCGTCGAGGGCTACCTCATGACCGGCGACGCGACGAGCGTCATCTCCGGCCGCCTCTCGTACAGCTTCGGCCTCGAAGGCCCGGCGGTCACGGTGGACACGGCCTGCTCGTCGTCGCTGGTGGCCCTGCACCTGGCGGCGCAGGCGCTGCGGCAGGGCGAGTGCGACATGGCCCTCGCGGGCGGCGTGACCGTCATGGTCAGCCCCGCCGCCTTCCTGGAGTTCAGCCGCCAGCGCGGTCTGGCCGCCGACGGCCGCTGCAAGCCCTTCGCCGAGGCCGCCGACGGCACCGGCTGGGGCGAGGGAGTGGGCCTGCTGCTCCTTGAGCGGTTGTCGGACGCCCGCCGCAACGGCCACGAGGTCCTCGGTGTCGTACGCGGCTCCGCCGTCAACCAGGACGGCGCCAGCAACGGGCTCACCGCCCCCAACGGCCCCTCCCAGCAGCGCGTCATCCGTGCCGCCCTGGCGAACGCCGGGCTCACACCCGCCGACGTGGACGCCGTCGAGGCCCACGGCACCGGCACCACGCTCGGCGACCCCATCGAGGCCCAGGCGCTGCTCGCCACGTACGGCCAGGAGCGTCCCGAGGACCGGCCGCTGTGGCTCGGCTCCATCAAGTCCAACATCGGCCACACGCAGTCCGCCGCCGGCGTCGCCGGTGTCATCAAGATGGTCATGGCCATGCGCGAAGGGGTCCTGCCGCAGTCCCTGCACGTGGACCGGCCCAGCACCCACGTGGACTGGTCCGCCGGGGCCGTCGAACTCCTCGCGGAGCCCCGGGAGTGGAGGGAGCGACAGGACGGGGCCCCGCGCCGCGCGGGTGTCTCCTCCTTCGGCGTGAGCGGCACCAACGCCCACGTGATCGTGGAGCAGGCCCCGATCCCCGAACCCACGGCCGCCGTCGAGCCCGTCGCCCCCGTCACGGCGGTGCCGTGGCTCCTCTCGGGCCGGAGCGCGGACGCGCTGCGCGCCCAGGCGGACCGGCTGCGCGAACACGTCGTCACGCACACCGCCCTGGACCCCGTGGACGCGGGCTGGTCCCTGCTCTCGGGCCGCTCCCCGCTCGACCACCGGGCCGTCGTGGTCGGCCGCACCCGGGAACAGTTCCTGGCCGGGCTGGAAGCCCTGGCGTCCGGCGGTCCTGGTGTGGTGTCCGGTTCGGTGGTCGAGGGCCGTCTGGGTGTTGTCTTCACCGGTCAGGGCAGTCAGCGGCTCGGGATGGGCCGAGAGTTGTATGAAACCTTCCCGGTGTTCGCGGATGCGCTGGACGAGGTGTGTGCGTACTTCGACGGGTGGATAGAACGTTCGCTCCAGAGTGTGATGTTCGGTGCGGATGCCGACCTGCTTGAGCAGACCGGTTACGCGCAGCCCGCCCTTTTCGCGATGGAAGTGGCGCTGTTCCGGCTCGCGGAGTCCTTGGGCGTACGCCCGGAGGTTGTCGGCGGGCATTCGATCGGTGAGCTGGCTGCCGCGTATGTGGCCGGGCTGTGGTCGCTTGAGGATGCGACGCGACTCGTAGCGGCTCGTGGTCGGTTGATGCAGGCGCTGCCCGAGGGCGGGGCGATGCTGGCGGTGCAGGCGGCGGAGGCCGAGGTGCTGCCGCTGGTCAGCGACCTTGCCGACCGAGTGGGTGTGGCGGCGGTCAACGGCCCCTCGCAGGTCGTGCTCTCCGGTGAGCGTGCGGCTCTGGAGGGGCTGGAGGAGACGCTGCGCGGGCAGGGGCGCAAGGTGCGCTGGCTGAAGGTCAGCCACGCCTTCCACTCGCCGTTGATGGAGCCTGCGCTGGAGGAGTTCCGGCGTGTTGCGCAGGAGTTGGCGTACCAGGAGCCGATGCTTCCGGTGGTCTCCAATCTCACCGGTGCACTGGCGGATGCTGACGAGCTTCGAGACCCCGAGTACTGGGTGCAGCACATCCGCGAGGCGGTCCGTTTCCATGACGGGCTGGGCGCGCTGACCGGTTTCGGCGTCTCCACACTGCTGGAGCTGGGCCCGGACTCGGTGCTGACCGCGATGGCGCACGACACGCTCACCGAACCTGCCGCGCAGGCCGGTCTGGTCGCGGCCGTCCGGAAGGACCGCCCCGAGGCGGACACGTTCCTGGCGGCGCTCGCGCAGGTGCACGTACGCGGGGTCGAGGTCGATTGGGCGCCGCTGTACGCGCCCGTCGAGTCCCGGCGCCGCGTGGACCTGCCCACGTACGCGTTCCAGCGGCGGCGGTACTGGCCGAGTGCGACCGCCGGTGCTGTCGGTGATGTGTCGGCGACCGGCCTGGTGTCGGCCGGGCACCCGTTGCTGGGGGCCGCCGTGCCGCTCGCGGGCGGGGACGGCTACGTCTTCACCGGGCGGTTGTCGCTGGCCACGCACCCGTGGCTGGCGGATCACGCGGTGGCGGGGAGGGTACTGCTTCCCGGCACGGCGTTCGTGGAGCTGGCGGTGCGGGCCGGTGACGAGGTGGGCTGCGGGGTGCTGGAGGAGCTGACGCTCGCGGCACCGCTGGTGCTGCCCGAGCGCGGCGCCGTACAGCTCCAGGTCAGCGTCGGCGCCGAGGGCCAGGACGGGCGGCGCGACGTGGTCCTGCACTCCCGCGAGGAGCGCGACGAGTACGCGGGCGACGGCGGCGGGTGGACCACGCACGCCACTGGTGTGCTCGCCCAGGGCGGGCAGCGGCAGCCGGAGTTCCGGCTCGCCGAGTGGCCGCCGCGTGACGCCGCCGAGGTCGACGTCGAGGGCCTGTACCGGCACTTGACCGAGCTGGGCTTCTCGTACGGGGAGGCGTTCCAGGGGCTGCGGGCCGCCTGGCGGCGCGGCGACGAGGTGTTCGCCGAGGTGGCCCTGGGGCAGGAGCAGGCCGACAGCGCGGAGGCCTTCCGGCTGCACCCGGCCTTGCTGGACGCGGCCCTGCACGTCCTCGGCCTCGGTGTGCTCCGCGGCGGGACCGGGGCCGAGGAGGACGGCGGCGCACGGCTGCCGTTCGCCTGGGGCGGTGTCTCGCTGTACGCGACCGGCGCCTCCGCGCTGCGCGTCAAGCTGGCCCCGGCGGGCGACGACGCCGTGTCGCTCACCGTCGCGGACAGCCTCGGCGACCCGGTGGCCACCGTCGACTCACTGGTCTTCCGGCCGGTCGCGGTGGACCAGCTCGGCGACACGACGGCGGCCGACTCCCTTTTCCACGTCGAGTGGCGGGAGCAGCCGGGGGTGTCCGGTGCTGCGGTGTCCTGGGTGTCGTACGAGGAGCGGGACGTCGAGGGTGAGGTTCCGGCGGCCGTGGTGTGGCAGGCGGCCGGTGGTGTGGTGAGCCCGGAGGTGGTTGCGGAGCGGGTGGCTGAGGCGCTGGGTGTGGTGCAGGGCTGGCTGGCCGATGAGCGGTTTGCGGACTCCCGTCTGGTGGTGGTGACGCGGGGTGCGGTGGCGGCCGGTGGGGTCGTGCCGGATCCGGTGGGTGCCGCGGTGTGGGGTCTGGTGCGTTCGGCGCGCTCGGAACACCCTGGCCGTTTCGTCCTGGTCGACGCCGAGGCCGACACGGACCTTGCTGGTGAGCTGCTGGCGGCCGTGGTCAGCTCGGATGAGCCGGAGGTGGCGTTGCGGGCTGGTGCGGTGTGGGTGCCGCGTCTGTCTCGTGTCGCTGCTGGGACCGGCGAGGGCACCGTCTCCTGGGGTGAGGGTTCCGTGCTGGTGACGGGCGCCTTCGGTGGTCTGGGCCGGGTGGTCGTACGGCATCTGGTGGAGCGGCACGGCGTACGGGATCTGCTGCTGGTCTCCCGGCGTGGCCTGAAGGCTGATGGTGCGGCCGAAGTCCAGGCGCAGCTGGCGGCCTTGGGTGCTCGGGTGACTGTGGCGTCCTGCGATGTGGCTGACCGGGAGGCGGTGGCCGCGCTCGTCGGCGAGCATGGCGCAAGCCTGTCGGCGGTCGTGCATGTCGCGGGTGTGCTGGATGACGGTGTGGTCACTTCGCTGACGCCGGAGCGGCTGAGGGCGGTGTTGCGGCCGAAGGTGGACGCGGCCTGGCATCTGCACGAGTTGACCGCGGATTTGGGTCTGTCGGCGTTTGTGTTGTTCTCCTCGGCTTCGGGTGTCTTCGGTGGTCCGGGGCAGGCGAACTACGCGGCGGCGAACAGTTTCCTGGACGCGTTGGCGCTCGCGCGCCGGGCGCAGGGCCTTCCGGGGACCTCGTTGGCGTGGGGTCTGTGGGCGCAGGCCAGTGACATGACCGGGGACCTGGCCGAAGCCGACCTCCAGCGCATGACACGCGGCGGTGTCGCCCCGCTGTCCACGGAGGAGGGCCTGGCCCTGCTGGACACCGCCGTCGCCCTGTCCGCCTCGGAGGCCCCCGCGGCCGTCGTCCCCCTCCGCCTGGACACCGCGTCGCTGCGGGCGTCCGCGCAGACGGACGCCGACGCGGTACCGGCGCTGCTGCGCGGCCTGGTTCGTACTCCGGCACGCCGTACCGCCGCCGCGGCCGGGGCGACGGCCGCGGCGAGCGGCAGCACTCCTTTGCTCGCCCAACTGGCCGGGCTCGACGCCGCCGAGCGCGACAAGGTGCTCACGGAGCTGGTCTGCACGCACGTCGCGGCTGTCCTGGGCTACGAGTCGGCGGCGGCCGTGGAGGCCCACCGGGCCTTCCGCGAACTGGGCTTCGACTCGCTGACCGCCGTCGAACTGCGCAACGCCGTCAACGGCGCGACCGGCCTGCGGCTCCCCGCCACGTTGATCTTCGACTACCCGAACCCGGCCGCCCTGGCGGCGCACCTCGCCACCGCGCTGCCGCTGGACGGCGCCGGTGACGGCGGCCTCTCGGTGCTCGACGAGCTGGATCGGCTCGAGTCGGCCCTGCTGGCCATGGAAGCCGACAGCATCGCCCAAGCGAAGATCACCATCCGGCTCCAGACGCTGCTGTCGCGGTGGAGCGCCCCGCAGGGCCAGACGGCCACGGCCGCCGGGCCGGCGGACGACGACGAGCTGGACCTGGACTCGGTCTCGGACGAGGAACTCTTCGACGCGCTCGACGACGAGCTCGGCCTGAGCTGACGGAACCGACGTGACCGCGGACCCCCCGAGCCACCACCCGGACCACCCGGACCACCCGGACCACCCCGGCCCCCCGGAACACAGAGAGCCCCTGGAACGCGCAGTGCCCGACGCAGCACCCGCAACACCGGCAGCACCGGCAGCACCGGCAGCACCGGCAGAGCCCGTAGGACCCGACGTACCCGCAGGACCGGACGTACCCGCAGGACCCGACGTACCCGCAGGACCCGACGTACCCGAAGTGAACCGCACGACCACCGCGACCAGCGCGGCCTTCACCAACACCACGAGGAGCGGACGAAAGATGTCGAACGAGGAGAAGCTTCGGGACTACCTCAAGCGGACGACATCCGACTTGCGCCAGGCCCGCCGCCGTCTGCGCGAGGTGGAGGAGCGGGACCAGGAGCCCATCGCGATCGTCGCGATGAGCTGCCGCTACCCCGGCGGCGTCCGTACCCCGGAGGAGCTGTGGCAGCTCGTCGCCCAGGGCACCGACGCCCTGACGCCGTTCCCCGCCAACCGCGGCTGGGACGCCGACGCGCTCTACGACCCGGACCCCGACAGCTCCGGCACCAGCTACGCCCGTGAGGGCGGCTTCCTGCACGACGCCGACCAGTTCGACGCCGCGTTCTTCGGGATCTCCCCGCGCGAGGCGCTGGCCACCGACCCGCAGCAGCGGCTGCTCCTGGAGACGTCCTGGGAGGTGTTCGAGCGCGCGGGCATCGATCCGGCGTCGCTGCGCGGCAGCCGTACTGGCGTCTTCGCGGGCGTCATGTACCACGACTACGCCTCCCGTCTGCACTCGGTGCCCGAGGACGTCGAGGGGTACCTCGGCACCGGGGCGTCCAGCAGCATCGTCTCCGGCCGCGTCGCCTACACCTTCGGCCTGGAGGGGCCCGCCGTCACCATCGACACGGCGTGCTCGTCGTCCCTGGTCGCCCTGCACCTCGCCGTGCAGGCGCTGCGCCAGGGCGAGTGCACCCTCGCCCTCGCGGGCGGCGTGACCGTGATGTTCACGCCGGGCACCTTCGTCGACTTCAGCAAGCAGCGCGGCCTCGCCCTCGACGGCCGCTGCAAGCCGTACGCGGACGCCGCCGACGGCACGGGCTGGGGCGAGGGCGCGGGCCTGCTGCTCCTGGAGCGCCTGTCGGACGCCCGGCGCAACGGCCACGAGGTCCTGGCGGTCGTGCGCGGCTCCGCCGTCAACCAGGACGGCGCCAGCAACGGCCTCACCGCTCCCAACGGGCCCTCGCAACAGCGCGTCATCCTCCAGGCCCTCGCCAACGCGCGCCTCGCCCCCGAGCAGATCGACGCCGTCGAGGGCCACGGGACCGGCACCACCCTGGGCGACCCGATCGAGGCGCAGGCGCTGCTCGCCACGTACGGCCAGGAGCGCCCGGAGGACCGGCCCCTGTGGCTGGGCTCGATCAAGTCCAACATCGGCCACACCCAGGCCGCGGCCGGCGTCGCGGGCGTCATGAAGATGGTCATGGCGATGCGCGCGGGTGTCCTGCCGCGGACGCTGCACGTGGACCGGCCCAGCACGCACGTCGACTGGTCCGCCGGGGCCGTCGAACTGCTCACCGACGCGCGACCCTGGGACGAGCGCGAGGACGGTGTCCCGCGCCGCGCGGGTGTGTCGTCGTTCGGGGTGAGCGGCACCAACGCGCATGTGATCGTGGAGCAGGCGCCGGTCGAGGAGCCCGCCGAAGCGGCCGAGGTCGTGGAGCCGGTCGCTCCGGTGACGGCGGTGCCGTGGCTGGTGTCGGCGCGCAGCCCGGAGGCGCTGCGGGCGCAGGCCGCGCGGCTGCGCGAGCACGTCGCGGGCGACGAGGGCCTGGACGCCGTGGACGTCGGCTGGTCGCTCCTTTCGAGCCGTGCCGTGCACGAGCACCGGGCCGTCGTCCTCGGCCGCCACCGCGAGGACTTCTTCACCGGCCTCCGGACGCTCGCGGACGGCGGGCCGGGCCCCGTCTCCGGCGCCGTGGCCGAGGGCCGCCTCGGTGTCGTCTTCACCGGGCAGGGCAGTCAGCGCCCGGGTATGGGCCGCGAACTGTACGAGACGTTCCCGGTGTTCGCCGAGGCGTTGGACGAGGTGTGTGACCTCTTCGACGGCTTGATAGAACGTTCGCTCCAGAGCGTGATGTTCGGTACGGACGCCGAGCTGCTCGCCCGGACCGAGTACGCGCAGCCCGCGCTGTTCGCCATGGAAGTGGCGCTGTTCCGGCTCGCGGAGTCCTTCGGTGTACGTCCCGAGATCGTCGGCGGGCACTCGATCGGTGAGCTGGCCGCCGCGCACGTGGCCGGGCTGTGGTCGCTTGAGGACGCGGTGCGACTGGTGGCTGCGCGGGGCCGGTTGATGCAGGCGCTGCCCGAGGGTGGCGGCATGCTGGCGGTCCAGGCGACGGAGGCCGAGGTGCTGCCGCTGCTGGACGGGCTTGCGGACAGGGTCGGTGTGGCGGCCGTCAACGGTCCCGCGCAGATTGTCCTGTCCGGTGACCGTGCGGCCCTCGAAGCCATTGAGGACTCGCTGCGTGGTGAGGGGCGCAAGGTGCGGCGGCTGAAGGTGTCGCACGCGTTCCACTCGCCGCTCATGGATCCGATGCTCGACGACTTCCGCCAGGTCGCGCGGGGTCTGACGTATCAGGATCCGAAGCTGCCGGTCGTCTCCAACCTCACCGGCCGCCTCGCCACCGCGGACGAGCTGAAGGACCCCGAGTACTGGGTGCGGCACATCCGCGAGGCCGTCCGCTTCCACGACGGCCTGGGCGCCCTCACCGGCTTCGGCGTCTCCACGCTCCTCGAACTCGGCCCCGACTCCGTGCTCACGGCCATGGCGCACGAGGCGCTCACCGAGCCCGAGAGCCAGGCCGGGCTCGTCGCGGCCGTCCGCAAGGACCGGCCCGAGACCGACACCTTCCTGACCGCCCTCGCGCACCTCCACGTGCGCGGCGCCACCGTCGACTGGGCGCCGCTGTACGCCCCGGTCGAGTCCCGCCGCCGCGTCGACCTGCCGACCTACGCCTTCCAGCGGCAGAGCTACTGGCTGCACGCCCCCGCCCTCACCGGCGACGTGACCGCCGCCGGGCTCGCCGCCGCCGACCACCCGCTGCTCGGCGCGGCCGTGCAGGTCGCCGGGGGCGAGGCACGCCTGTTCACGGGCCTGCTGTCGCTCGACGCGCAGCCCTGGCTGGCCGACCACGTCGTCGCGGGCCGGGCGCTGCTGCCCGGCACGGCCTTCGTCGAACTGGCCGTGCGGGCCGGTGACGAGGTCGGCTGCGACCTGCTCGACGAGCTGGTCCTGGAGGCGCCGCTGGTGCTGCCCGACGACGGCGCCGTCCAGCTCCAGCTCTGGGTGGAGGAGCCCGACGAGTCCGGGCGCCGCACCTTCACGCTGCACTCGCGGCGCCACAACGACGTGCCCGACGAGCCGTGGACCCGGCACGCGGCGGGCGTCCTCGCCGCCGCCGACCCGGCCGCCGCCGCGCACCCCGCCGACACCGGCCTGGCCCAGTGGCCCCCGGCCGGCGCCACCGCCGTGGACACGGACGAGCTGTACGCGGGCTTCGCCGCCGCGGGCCTCGGCTACGGCCCGGCCTTCCAGGGCGTACGAGCGGCCTGGCGGCGCGGCGACGAGGTCTTCGCCGAGGTCGCGCTGGCGGAGGGCGAACGCGACGAGGCCGGTGCCTACGGCCTGCACCCGGCGCTCCTCGACGCGAGCCTCCACGGCATCGCCCTGACCACGCTGGGAACGGACGGCACCGAAGGGGCGCGGCTGCCGTTCTCCTGGACCGGTGTGACGCTGTACGCGACCGGTGCCGCCACCCTGCGCGTCCGCATCGCGCCGACCGCGTCCGGAGCCGTGACGCTGACCGCCGCGGACGAGACGGGCCGGCCCGTCGCCACCGTGGACGAGCTGCTGCTGCGTGCCCTCGCCACCGACGAGCTGGCGGCCGCGTCCGACGCCCACGACGACGCGCTCTTCCAGGTCGACTGGACCGTCGTGTCGGCCCCCGCCCCGGCGGACCCTGTCGGCTACGCCGTCCTGGGCGCGGACGAGTGGGGGCTACGGGCCGCGCTGGAGGGTGCCGGTGCGTCCGTGGCGGCGTACGCGGACGTGGCGGCGCTGGCCGACGCGGTCGGCGGCGGCGCTCCCGCTCCCGAGGCCGTGTTCGTGACCTGTGCGGGTGCGGAGGGCGGCGGCGACACCGCCGCGGCGGTGCGCGCCTCGCTGCACCGCACTCTCGCCACGGTGGGGGAGTGGCTGTCGTACGAGGGCGGCGAGGACGCGCGGCTGGTCGTGGTGACGCGGGGTGCCGTGGGTGTGGGCTCCGGTGACGTGGTCTCGGCGTCCGGCCTGATCGACGCCCCGGTGTGGGGTCTGCTCCGCTCGGCGCAGTCGGAGAACCCCGGTCGCCTCGTCCTCGCCGACGTCGACGGCACGGACGCCGCGCTCGCACTGCTGCCGGGCGCCCTGGGCCTCGACGAGCCGCAGGTGGCCGTGCGCGGCGACGTGGTCTGGGTGCCGCGCCTGGCCCGGGCCGGCGGCGGCGCCCTCGACGTCCCGGCCGCCGACGTCTGGCAGCTCGGCGTCACCGACCGCGGCACGCTGGAGAACCTGGCCCTGCTGCCGGTCGCCGAGGACGCCCCGGAGTGGGCGGGCAGGCCGCTCGGCGCGGGCGAGGTCCGCGTCGAGGTCCGCGCGGCGGGCGTCAACTTCCGTGACGCGCTCATCGCGTTGGGCATGTACCCGGGGGACGCGGTGATGGGCACCGAGGGCGCCGGTGTCGTCGTCGAGGTCGGCGCCGACGTGACGGACCTCGCCGTCGGCGACCGCGTCCTCGGCCTCGTCGACGGCGGCTTCGGCCCGCTGGCGGTCGCCGACGCCCGGATGGTCGCGCGCATCCCCGAGGGCTGGTCGTTCGCGCAGGCGGCGTCGGTGCCGACGGTGTTCCTGACGGCGTACTACGCGCTGCGGGACCTGGCGGACCTCCAGGCGGGGGAGTCGGTGCTGGTGCACGCGGCGGCCGGTGGTGTGGGTATGGCGGCGGTGCAGCTCGCCCGGCACTTCGGGGCCGAGGTGTACGGCACCGCCAGCGCCGGGAAGTGGCACGTGCTCCGCGACCTGGGCCTCGACGACGCCCGCATCGCCTCCTCCCGCACCCTCGACTTCGAGGCGTCCGTGCTCGCGGCCAGCGACGGCCGGGGCGTGGACGTGGTCCTGAACTCCCTGGCACGGGAGTTCGTGGACGCGTCGCTGCGGCTGCTGCCGCGCGGCGGACGGTTCGTGGAGATGGGCAAGACCGACCTCCGCGACCCCGCGACCGTGGCCGACGCCCACCCCGGCGTGGCCTACCAGAGCTTCGACCTCGCCGAGATGTCGCCCGACCGGATCAAGGAGATGCTGGCGGAGGTGCTCTCGCTGTTCGAGCGGGGTGTGCTGGAGCCGCTGCCGGTCAGGGCCTGGGACGTGCGCCGGGCGCCGGAGGCCTTCCGCTACCTGAGCCAGGCCCGGCACGTGGGCAAGGTGGTCCTGACGCTGCCGCCGCGCTTCGACGGCCAGGGCACCGTCCTGGTCACGGGTGCGCTTGGCGGTCTGGGCCGGGTCGTGGCCCGGCACCTGGCCGGTGAGCACGGCGTACGGGACCTGCTGCTGGCCTCGCGCCGGGGCGAGCAGACCCCGGGCGCGGACCAGGCGCGCGCCGAGCTGGAGGAGCTGGGCGCGCGGGTGACCATCGCCGCGTGCGACGTCTCCGACCGCGAAGCCGTGGCCGCGCTGATCGACGGCGTACGGACCGAACTGCGGGCCGTGGTGCATGTCGCGGGCGTCGTCGACGACGGCGTGCTCACCTCGCTCACCCCCGAGCGTCTGGACACGGTCCTGCGCCCGAAGGTCGACGCGGCCGTCAACCTGCACGAGCTGACCGCGGACCTGGACCTGTCGGCCTTCGTGCTGTTCTCCTCGGCTGCCGGTGTGCTGGGCAGTGCCGGGCAGGCCAACTACGCCGCCGCCAACGCGTTCCTGGACGCGCTGGCCCAGTACCGGCGCGCGCGGGGCCTGGCCGCGACCTCGCTGGCGTGGGGGCTGTGGGCCGACCAGGGCGGCATGGCCGGAGCCCTCGCCGACGACGACCTGGAGCGGATGGCCCGCGCCGGTGTCGCCGCGCTGACCGCCGAGGAAGGCCTCGACCTCCTCGACACCTCCCTCGCCCGGCCCGACGCGGCCCTGGTGCCGCTGAAGCTCGACACCGACGCCCTGCGCCGGCAGTTCGGCGCGGAGGTGCCCCCGCTCTTCCGCGGCCTCGTCCGCGGCGGGACCCGTACCCGGCGCGTCGTCGAGTCCGGGCCCTCGGCGGCCGGGACCACGCTCGCCGACCAGCTCGCGGCGCTGCCGCCGGAGAACCGCGAACGCGCCCTGCTCGACCTCGTCCGCGCCCAGGTGGCCGCCGTCCTCGGCTACGCCTCGGGCGAGGACGTCACGCCCACCAAGGCGTTCAAGGAGCTGGGCTTCGACTCGCTCACCTCCGTCGAACTGCGCAACCGCCTCAACGCCGCCACCGCCCTGCGCCTGCCCGCGGGCCTCGTCTTCGACTACCCCACGCCGAAGGCCCTCGCCCAGTACCTGGGCGGCGAACTCCTCGGCGACGCGCCCGAGGCCGCGGCGGCCGGGACGACCGCCGCCGTCGCCACGCAGGACGAGCCCATCGCCATCGTCTCGATGAGCTGCCGCTTCCCCGGCGGCGTCGGCAGCCCCGAGGACCTGTGGCGGCTGCTCACCGCCGGTGAGGAGGCCATCACCGAGTTCCCGGAGGGCCGCGGCTGGGACACCGCGTCCCTCTACGACCCCGACCCCGACCGCGTCGGCACCAGCTACGCCCGCGAGGGCGGATTCCTGCACGACGCGGGCGACTTCGACCCGGCCTTCTTCGGCATCTCGCCGCGCGAAGCCCTCGCCATGGACCCGCAGCAGCGGCTCCTGCTCGAAACCTCCTGGGAGGCGTTCGAGCGCGCCGGGATCGACCCGGCCACGCTGCACGGCAGCGCCACGGGCGTCTTCGCCGGCCTCATCTACCACGAGTACGGCTCCCAGCTCAGCAGCGTCCCCGAGGACCTCGGCGGCTACCTCGGCACCGGCAGCTCCGGCGCCATCGCCTCCGGCCGCATCTCGTACTCCTTCGGCCTCGAAGGCCCGGCGGTCACCGTCGACACGGCGTGCTCGTCGTCGCTGGTGGCGCTGCACCTGGCCGCGCAGGCGCTGCGGCAGGGCGAGTGCACCATGGCCCTCGCGGGCGGCGTGACGGTCATGCCCACCGCGGGGACCTTCCTGGAGTTCAGCCGCCAGCGCGGCCTGGCCCCCGACGGCCGCTGCAAGCCGTTCGCGGCGGCCGCCGACGGCACGAGCTGGGGCGAGGGCGTCGGCATGCTCGTCCTGGAGCGGCTGTCCGACGCCCGCCGCAACGGCCACCCGGTCCTCGCCGTCGTGCGCGGCTCCGCCGTCAACCAGGACGGCGCAAGCAACGGCCTCACCGCCCCCAACGGCCCCTCCCAGCAGCGCGTCATCACCCAGGCCCTCGCCAACGCCCGCCTGACGCCCGCCGACGTCGACGCCGTCGAGGCCCACGGCACCGGTACACCGCTCGGCGACCCCATCGAGGCCCAGGCGCTCATCGCCACGTACGGCAAGCAGCGCCCGGCCGACCGGCCGCTGCTGCTCGGCTCGGTGAAGTCGAACATCGGGCACACCCAGGCCGCCGCCGGTGTCGCCGGTGTCATCAAGATGGTCATGGCGATGCGGCACGGCCTCCTGCCGCGCACGCTGAACATGGACGCGCCGACGCCCGAAGTCGACTGGTCGGCCGGGACCGTCGAGCTCCTCGCCGAGGCCCGTACGTGGCCCGAGCGGGACGGCACGACGCCGCGCCGCGCCGGTGTCTCGTCGTTCGGCGTCAGCGGCACCAACGCCCACGTGATCATCGAGGAGGCGCGGGAGGCCGAGCGGCCCGCCCCCGCCGCGGCCCCCGAGCCGCCGGTGCTCTCCGGAGTGGTCCCGCTGACCCTGTCGGCGAAGACGCCCGAGGCGCTGCGGGCCCAGGCGGACCGCCTGCGCGAGCACCTGCTGGCGCACACCGGGCTCGGGCTCGGCGACGTCGGCTGGTCGCTGGGGGTGGCACGGTCGCGGTTCGAGCACCGGGGTGTCGTCCTCGGCCGGGACCGCGACGCACTCCTCGCCGGACTCGAACGGCTCGCGCAGGACGACGCCACCACGCAGGGCCTGGTCGTGGGCCGCGCCCAGGGGGACCCGGTCCGCCCGGTGTTCGTGTTCCCGGGGCAGGGGTCGCAGTGGGCCGGGATGGCGGTTCAACTGCTGGACGACTCGCCGGTGTTCGCGGAGCGGATGCGGGAGTGTGCGGATGCGCTGTCGGAGTTCGTGGACTGGGACCTGTTCGAGGAGCTGGGCGGGGAGCGGTTCGACCGCGTCGATGTGGTCCAGCCGGTGTTGTTCGCCGTGATGGTGTCCCTTGCCGCGGTGTGGCAGGCGGCGGGTGTGCAGCCTGCTGCGGTTGTCGGGCACAGCCAGGGTGAGATCGCCGCCGCGTGTGTGGCCGGTGCCCTGTCCTTGCAGGACGCGGCCCGGGTCGTTGCTTTGCGCAGCCTGGCTATTCGCGAGCTGTCGGGCAAGGGCGGCATGGTGTCCGTGCCGCTGCCCGAGGCCGAGGTGCGCGAGCTGATCACCACGTGGGGCGAGCGCGTCTCGGTCGCGGCCGTCAACGGCCCCGCTCAGGTGGTCGTCTCCGGTGATCCGGGCGCGCTGGAGGAGCTGGTGGCCCGGTGCGTCGCCCGTGACGTCCGCGCCCGCACCATCCCCGTCGACTACGCCTCGCACTCCGCCCAGGTGGAGGCGATCGAGTCCCACCTCGCGGAGGTCCTGGCCCCGGTGGCCCCGCGCGCCGCCGACGTACCGCTGTACTCCACGCTCACCGGCCAGTGGCTGGACGCGGACACGCCGATGGACGCCGGGTACTGGTACCGCAACCTGCGCCGGACCGTGCTGTTCGAGCACGCCACGCGGGGGCTCCTCGCCGAGGGGCACGGGCTGTTCCTGGAGATGAGCCCGCACCCGGTCCTCACCGTCCCGGTCCAGGCCACCATCGAGGCCGCCGGGCGCGAGGGGGCGGCGACCGCTCTCGGGTCGCTGCGGCGGGACGAGGGCGGCGCCGAGCGGCTGCTCGCCTCGGTCGCCGAGGCCCACGTCCACGGCGCCGAGCTGGACTGGACGGCCCTGTTCCCCGGCGCCGCCACCGTCGACCTGCCCACGTACGCCTTCCAGCACCAGCACTACTGGCTGCTCCCGCCGCAGGACGAGCCGGGCGCCGAGCCCGCCGCCGCCGTGGACGAGGTCGAGGCCCGCTTCTGGGAGGCCGTGGAGCGCGAGGACCTGGAGCAGCTCGCCGCCGAACTCGACGTGGCCGACGGCTCCGCCGCCGAGCTGGGCGCCGTCCTGCCCGTCCTGTCGTCGTGGCGGCGGCAGCGGCGCGAGCAGTCCACCGTCGACGGCTGGCGCTACCGCGTCACCTGGAAGCCGCTCAAGGGCGGCCTGCCCGGGCCGGTCCTCACGGGCCGCTGGCTGGTCGTCGTCCCCGAGGAGGCGGCGGAGCACCCGTGGACGTCCGGTGTCACGCAGGCGCTGACGTCCGCCGGGGCGGACACCGTCGAACTGCGCGTCGACGAAACGGAGTTGGGCCGGGAGGAGCTGGCCGGGCGGCTGCGCGCGCACGGGCCGGACGGCCTCGCCGGTGTCGTCTCCCTGCTCGCCCTCGCCGAGCGGCCCCACCCGGAGTACCCGGTGCTGCCCGCCGGGCTCGCTGGCACCGTCGCGCTGGTGCAGGCCCTCGGCGACGCGGGCGTCGGCGCGCGGCTGTGGGCGGTCTCCAGCGGAGCCGTCTCCACCGGGCGCGACGACCGCGTCACCAGCCCCGCCCAGGCGCAGACCTGGGGCCTCGGCCGCGTCGTGGCCCTGGAGCACCCCGACCGCTGGGGCGGCCTGATCGACCTGCCGGAGACCGCCGACAGCCGTACCGGGGCCCGCCTCGCCGGGATCCTCGCGGGCGCCGGCGACGAGGACCAGCTCGCCGTGCGCGGCTCCGGCGTCGTCGTACGCCGCCTCGTCCGGGCCGAGCCCGCCGACACCACCGCCCCGGCCCGGGAGGGCTCGTGGACACCGCGCGGCACCGTCCTGGTGACCGGTGGCACCGGCGCCCTCGGCCCGCACATCGCCCGCCGGCTGGCCGGCGAGGGCGCCGAGCACCTGGTGCTCACCAGCCGCCGCGGCCCCGCCGCGCCCGGCGCCGACGAGCTCCGCGCCGAACTGGAGGGCATGGGCGTCCAGGTGACGATCGCCGCCTGCGACGTCGCCGACCGCGACGCCGTCGCCGCGCTCCTCGACCGGCTGGCCGCCGACGGGCACACCCTGCGCGCCGTCGTCCACGCCGCCGCGCTCATCGAGCTGGCGCCGATCGCCACCACCACGCTCGCCGAGTTCGCCGACATCGTCGCCGCCAAGGTCGCGGGCGCGGTCGTCCTGGACGAACTCCTGGACGGCGAACGGGCCGAGCAGCTCGACGCGTTCGTCCTCTTCTCCTCCATCGCGGGCGTCTGGGGCAGCGGCGACCACGCCGCGTACGCCGCCGCCAACGCCTACCTCGACGCCCTCGCCGAGCACCGCAGGGCCCGCGGCCTGACCGCCACCTCCCTCGCCTGGGGCGTGTGGAACGTCGTCAACCCCCACGAGAGCGGCAGCGCGCCCGTCGACGTCGACCCCGAGCAACTGCGCCGCCAGGGCCTGCCGTTCCTCGACCCGGGCCTGGCGTTCACGGGCATGCGGCAGGCCCTCGACGCCGACGAGACGTTCCTGGCGCTCGCCGACGTGGACTGGGACCAGTTCGTGCCCGTGTTCACCTCCCGGCGCGCCCGCCCGCTCCTCGCGGACCTGCCCGACGCCCAGCGCGTCCTCGCCGCCCAGGGCGGCGAGGACGGCGACGCGGCCACCGGGGAGACCGCCACCAAGGCGTCGGCGCTGCGCGAGCGCCTGACCGGCCTCACCGCGCCCGAACAGGACCGCGCCCTGGTCGACCTCGTGCTCACCCACGCCGCTGGCGTCCTCGGCTACGAGTCCGCGGCGGCCCTCGACCCCGAGCGCGCGTTCCGCGAGTTCGGCTTCGACTCGCTCACCGCCGTCGACCTGCGCAACCGCCTCGGCGCCGCCACCGGTCTGAAGCTGCCCACCACGGTCGTCTTCGACCACCCCAACGGCACCGCCCTGGCCGCCTACCTGCGCACCCAGGTCCTCGGCGCGGGCACGGCCGCGGCGCCCGCCCCGGCCGTGCCGGTCGCGGCCGCCACCGACGAGCCCATCGCCATCGTCGCCATGAGCTGCCGCTACCCGGGCGGCATCAGCAGCCCCGAGCAGATGTGGCAGGTCCTCCAGGACCGCGCCGACGTCGTCGGCGGCTACCCGGCCGGCCGCGGCTGGGACACCGCCCACCTGTACGACCCGGACCCGGAGACCCCCGGCACCACCACGACCCGCGGCGGCGGCTTCCTGCACGACGCGGGCGCCTTCGACCCGGCCTTCTTCGGCATCTCGCCGCGCGAGGCCCTGGCCATGGACCCGCAGCAGCGGCTCCTCCTCGAAACCTCCTGGGAGGCCTTCGAGCGCGCCGGGATCGACCCGAAGACCGTCCGCGGCCAGGCCGCCGGAGTGTTCGTCGGCACCAACTACCAGGACTACGGCACCGCCCCCGGCCAGCTCTCCGCGGGCGCCGAGGGGCACATCCTCACCGGCAGCGCGCCCAGCGTCGTCTCCGGCCGCATCGCCTACACCTTCGGCCTCGAAGGCCCGGCGGTCACCGTCGACACGGCCTGCTCGTCGTCGCTGGTCGCGATGCACCTGGCCGCGCAGGCGCTGCGCCAGGGCGAGTGCTCGCTGGCCCTCGCGGGCGGCGTCGCCGTGATGTCGTCACCGGGCGCCCTGATCGCCTTCAGCCAGCAGCGCGGCCTCGCCGCCGACGGCCGCTGCAAGGCCTTCGCGGCCGCCGCCGACGGCATGGGCATGGCCGAGGGCGTCGGCATGGTGCTCCTGGAGCGCCTCTCCGACGCCCGCCGCAACGGCCACAAGGTCCTGGCGGTGGTGCGGGGTTCGGCCGTCAACCAGGACGGCGCCAGCAACGGGCTCACCGCCCCGAACGGCCCCTCCCAGCAGCGCGTCATCCGCGCCGCCCTCGCCAACGCCCGCCTGACCGGCGCCGACGTCGACGCGGTCGAGGCGCACGGCACCGGTACGACGCTGGGCGACCCGATCGAGGCGCAGGCGCTGCTCGCCACCTACGGCCAGGAGCGCCCCGAGTCCGGCGAACCCCTGTGGCTGGGCTCCATCAAGTCCAACATCGGCCACAGCCAGGCCGCCTCCGGCGTCGCGGGCGTGATGAAGATGGTCCTCGCCATGCGGTACGGCGTCCTGCCGCAGACGCTGCACATCGACGAGCCGACCCCCGAGGTCGACTGGACCGAGGGCGCCGTCGCGCTGCTGACCGAGCCGCGCGACTGGCCCGAGCGCGAGCCCGGCGCACCCCGCCGCGCGGGCGTCTCCTCCTTCGGCATGAGCGGCACCAACGCCCACGTCATCCTGGAGCAGGCCCCGCCGGCCGAGGAACCGGCCCCCGACGCCGACACCGACGCCCCCGTGCCGGTCGTCGAGGGCGTGCTGCCGCTGGCCCTGTCCGCGAAGGGCGAGGGCGCGCTGCGGGACCAGGCCGCCCGGCTGCGCGAGCGGCTGCTCGCCGACCCCGGCCTCGACCTCGCCGACGTCGGCTGGACACTGGCCGCGACCCGCTCGCGCTTCGAACACCGGGGCGTCGTCCTGGGCCGCGACCGGGACACCCTCCTCACCGCCCTGGAGCACCTGGCGCGGGACACCGCGGCTCCGGGCGTGGTGACCGGGCGTGCGGTGAGCGGGGCCGGTCATGCGGTGTTCGTGTTCCCGGGGCAGGGGTCGCAGTGGGCCGGGATGGCGGTGCAACTGCTGGACGAGTCGCCGGTGTTCGCGGAGCGGATGCGGGAGTGTGCGGAAGCGCTGGGCGCGTTCGTGGACTGGGACCTGTTCGAGGAGCTGGGCGGCGCCGACTTCGACCGCGTCGATGTGGTGCAGCCGGTCCTCTTCGCGGTGATGGTGTCGCTTGCTGCTGTGTGGCAGGCGGCGGGCGTGAAGCCTGCGGCCGTCGTCGGGCACAGCCAGGGTGAGATCGCCGCCGCGTGCGTGGCCGGTGCCCTGTCGCTGGAGGACGCGGCCCGGGTGGTGGCCCTGCGCAGCCTGGCCATTCGCGAGCTGTCGGGCAAGGGCGGCATGGTCTCCGTGCCGCTGCCCGAGGCCGACGTCCGTGAGCTGATCGCCGGTTGGGAGGGCCGCATCGAGGTCGCGGCCGTCAACGGCCCCGCCCAGGTGGTGGTCTCCGGTGAGCCTGAGGCGTTGGAGGAACTGGTCGCCCAGTGTGTGGCCCGGGACGTCCGTGCCCGCACGATTCCGGTGGACTACGCCTCGCACTCGTCGTACGTCGAGCAGATCGAGGCACAGATAGCCGAGGCGCTGGCCGGAGTGTCCCCGCAGGACGCTCAGATCCCGCTGTACTCGACCCTCACGGGCGCCTGGCTGGACGGCAACACGCCCATGGACGCGGGCTACTGGTACCGCAACCTGCGCCAGACGGTCCTGTTCGAGCACGCCACCCGCGGCCTGCTCGCCGAGGGACATGGTCTGTTCCTGGAAATGAGCCCGCACCCCGTCCTCACCGTCCCGGTCCAGGCCACCATCGACGCCACCGACAGCCAGGCCGCGACCCTCGGCTCGCTGCGCCGCGACGAGGGCGGCGCCGACCGCCTGGCGGCGTCGTTCGCCGAGGCCCACGCGCACGGTGCCGAGCTGGACTGGAAGGCCCTCTTCCCCGGCGCCCGTACCACCGTCGACCTGCCCACGTACGCCTTCCAGCGCCAGCACTACTGGCTGCTCGCCGCCCCGCAGGAGGAGCAGGCCGACGACGCGCCGCTCGCCACGGACGAGGTCGAGGCCCGGTTCTGGGACGCGGTGGAGCGCGAGGACCTGGAGCGGCTCGCCGCCGAGCTGGAGGTGGAGGACGGCTCCGCCGCCGGCCTGGGTGCCGTGCTGCCGGTGCTGTCCTCGTGGCGGCGGCAGCGGCGCGAGCGGTCCACCGTGGACAGTTGGCGCTACCGGGTGGACTGGCAGCCCCTTGAGGGCGGCCTCCCGGCGGCCGGGCTCACCGGCCGCTGGCTGGTCGTCATTCCCGAGGCCCTGGCGGAATCCGGTGCCGGAGGCGCTTCCGGCGCGGTGCCGGCCGCCGACGTCGTTGCCGCCCTGGCACAGGCGGGCGCTCGGGTGGGCGAAGTACGGGTCACCGCCGCCGAGTTGACGCGCGAGGGCCTGGCCGGGCGGCTGCGGGAGTACGCCGCCGCGCCGGACGGGAAGCCCGCCGGTGTCCTCAGCCTGCTCGCGCTCGACGAGTCCGCCCTCGCGGACCACCCGGGCGTCTCCACCGGTCTCGCCGGCACCGTGGCGCTGGTGCAGGCCCTCGGCGACGCGGGCATCGGGGCGCGGCTGTGGGCCGTCACCCGGGGCGCCGTCGCCACCGGGCCCGCCGACGCCCCCGCCCGCCCGGGCCAGGCCGAGGTGTGGGGCCTGGGACGGGTCGCCGCCCTGGAGCACCCGGACCGGTGGGGCGGCCTCGTGGACCTGCCCAGGGTCGCCGACGGCCGGGCCGCGGACCGGCTCGCCGCGGTCCTCGCGGGCGCCGGTGACGAGGACCAGCTCGCGGTCCGCGCGGCCGGGGTGCTCGTACGCCGGTTCGTGCGGGCTCCGCTCCCGGCGGGCGCCCCGCGCGCGTGGACGCCGAGCGGCACCGCGCTGATCACCGGCGGCACCGGCGCGCTCGGCGGGCACGTGGCCCGCTGGCTGGCCCGCGAGGGCGCCGAGCACCTGGTGCTCACCAGCCGTCGCGGACCCGACGCCCCCGGCGCCGCCGCGCTCCAGGCCGAACTGGAGGAGCTGGGCGCCAAGGTCACCGTCGCCGCGTGCGACGTGGCCGACCGGGACGCCGTCGCCGCCCTGCTCGGCCGGCTCGCCGAGGACGGGCACACCCTGCGCTCGGTGTTCCACGCGGCCGGTGTCGGCCAGGGCAGGCCGCTGGCCGACATGACCCCCGCCGACGTCGCGGGTGTCCTGGACGGCAAGGTCGCGGGCGCCCGGCACCTCGACGACCTCCTGGGCACGGCCGCCCTGGACGCGTTCGTGCTGTTCTCCTCCAACGCGGGCGTGTGGGGCAGCGGCAGCCAGGGCGCGTACGCGGCCGCCAACGCCCACCTCGACGCGCTCGCCGAGCAGCGCCGGGCGCGCGGCCTGACCGCCACGTCCGTGGCGTGGGGGCTGTGGGCCGGGGGCGGCATGGCCGGCGACGACGGCGAGGAGCAGTTCCGGCGCCGCGGCCTGCGGCCGATGGCGCCGGACCTCGCGGTCGCCGCGCTCGCCCAGGCGGTGGCGTACGACGAGACCTTCCTCGCCGTCGCCGACCTCGACTGGGAGCGGTTCGCGCCCGCCTTCACCTCGGCCCGGCCCAGCCCCTTCATCGGCACCGTCCCCGAGGCGCGCCGGTACGAGCGGTCCGTGGCCGCCGAGACGGCCGCCGACGGCGCGGCGGGCGACGACGCGGCGGCCGAACTGCGCCGCAGGCTCACCCCGCTCACCGAGCCCGAGCGCGAGATGATCCTGCTCGACCTGGTGCGCACCCACGCGGCCGCCGTGCTCGGCTACACCGGCGCGGAGTCCGTGGACGCCCACCTGGCCTTCCGCGAGCTCGGCTTCGACTCGCTGACGGCCGTGGAGGTCCGCAACCGCCTGAACAGGGCCACGGGGCTGCGGCTGCCCGCCACCCTCGTGTTCGACCACCCCACGTCCGCCGTCCTGGCCCGGTACCTGCGGACGGAACTGATCCAGGACGACGCCGACGGGGTCGACTCCACGCTGCGCGAGCTGGACCGGCTGGAGGCGGGCCTCGGCGCCATCGCGCCCGACGACGGCGCCCGGATGCGCATCACGATGCGGCTGGAGGCGCTGATGGCGAAGTGGAAGGGCGCGGACGCCGAGGTGCCCGCCGGCGAGACGGTGTCCTCGCAGCTCGAGTCGGCCTCCGCCGACGAGGTCTTCGACTTCATCGACAAAGAACTCGGCATCTGAGCCGGCCGGCCGGACCCGCCGGCCACACCCCGCCGACCGGGCCGGTCACCGGCCCGGTCGGCCCCGACCGACCGGTGCGGTCTTCCCGTTACGACGCGATTTTTCTGTGACTACGCGAACAGGTGAGTTTCCGATGGCGGACCAGCAAAAGCTCCTCGACTACCTCAAGCGGGTGACCGCCGACCTCCACGAGACGCGCCAGCGGTTGCGCGAAGCGGAGGCGGAGGAGCCCGAGCCCGTCGCCATCGTCGGAATGAGCTGCCGCTACCCGGGCGACGTCCGCGGCCCCGAGGACCTGTGGCGGCTCGTGGCCGACGGCACGGACGCGCTGTCCGCCTTCCCCGTCGACCGCGGCTGGGACGTCGACGCGCTCGCCGGCCGCACCGACGGCGCACCCGGCGACACGGCCGCCAAGGAGCGCGGCGGCGGCTTCGTGTACGACGCGGGCGACTTCGACGCGGCGTTCTTCGGGATCTCCCCGCGCGAGGCCATGGCCATGGACCCGCAGCAGCGGCTCCTCCTGGAAGCCACCTGGGAGACCTTCGAGCGGGCCGGGATACCGCCGGCCTCGCTGCGCGGCAGCCGCACCGGCGTGTTCGTCGGCGCCACCGCCCAGGGCTACGGCCCCGCCCTCATGGCCTCGCCGGACAGCGTCGACGGCTATCTGCTCACCGGCGACGTCTCCAGCGTCATCTCCGGCCGCGTGTCGTACGTGTTCGGCCTGGAGGGCCCGGCGGTCACCGTCGACACGGCCTGCTCGTCGTCGCTGGTGGCCCTGCACCTGGCGGCTCAGGCGCTGCGCCAGGGGGAGTGCGACCTCGCGGTCGCCGGTGGCGTCGCCGTCATGGTCACGTCGGGGGCGTTCGCGGAGTTCAGCCGCCAGGGCGGCCTCGCGGGCGACGGCCGCTGCAAGCCGTACGCCGACGCCGCCGACGGCACCGGCTGGGGCGAGGGCGTCGGCGTCCTCGCCCTGGAGCGCCTCTCTGACGCCCGCCGCAACGGCCACGAGGTCCTGGCGGTCGTACGGGGCTCCGCCGTCAACCAGGACGGTGCCAGCAACGGCCTGACCGCCCCCAACGGGCCCTCGCAGCAGCGCGTCATCCGCCAGGCCCTCGCCAACGCCCGCCTCAGCACCGGCGACATCGACGCCGTCGAGGGCCACGGCACCGGCACGGTCCTCGGCGACCCCATCGAGGCCCAGGCGCTCCTCGCCACCTACGGCCAGGACCGGCCCGCCGACCGGCCGCTGCTGCTCGGCTCGGTCAAGTCCAACATCGGCCACACCCAGGCCGCTTCGGGCGTCGCGGGCGTCATCAAGATGGTCATGGCCATGCGCCACGGCGTCCTGCCCGAGAACCTGCACACCGACCGGCCCAGCACCCACGTGGACTGGTCCGCAGGGGCCGTCGAACTGCTCACGGAGGCCCGCGAGTGGCCGCAGCGCGACGGCGTCCCGCGTCGCGCGGGTGTGTCGTCGTTCGGGGTGAGCGGCACCAACGCGCATGTGATCGTGGAGCAGGCGCCGGTCGAGGAGCCCGCCGAAGCGGCCGAGGTCGTGGAGCCGGTCGCTCCGGTGACGGCGGTGCCGTGGCTGGTGTCGGGCCGCAGTCCGGAGGCGCTGCGGGCGCAGGCCGAGCGGCTGCGCGAGCACGTCGCGGGCGACGAGGGCCTGGACGCCGTGGACGTCGGCTGGTCCCTGCTGTCCGGCCGCTCGCCGCTGGAGCACCGGGCGGTGCTGTTCGGGCGCGAGCGGACGGACCTCCTGGCGGGCCTCGACGCGGTCGCCTCCGGCACCGACCGCCCCGACCTGGTGACCGGCACGGTGGCCGAGGGCCGCCTGGGCGTCGTCTTCACCGGGCAGGGCAGTCAGCGCCCCGGCATGGGCCGCGAACTGTACGAGACGTTCCCGGTGTTCGCCGACGCGCTGGACGAGGTGTGTGACCTCTTCGACGGCTTGATAGAACGTTCGCTCCAGAGCGTGATGTTCGGTACCGACGCCGACCTCCTCGAACAGACCGGTTACACCCAGCCCGCGCTGTTCGCCTTCGAAGTGGCGCTGTTCCGGCTCGCGGAGTCCTTCGGCGTACGTCCCGAGATCGTCGGCGGGCACTCCATCGGTGAGCTGGCCGCCGCGCACGTGGCGGGGTTGTGGTCGCTTGAGGACGCGGTGCGACTGGTGGCAGCGCGGGGCCGGTTGATGCAGGCGTTGCCCGAGGGTGGCGGCATGCTGGCGGTCCAGGCGACGGAGGCCGAGGTGCTGCCGCTGCTGGACGGGCTTGCGGACAGGGTCGGTGTGGCAGCCGTCAACGGCCCGGAACAGGTTGTGCTGTCCGGTGACCGTGCGGCCCTCGATGTCATTGAGGACTCGCTGCGTGGTGAGGGGCGCAAGGTGCGGCGGCTGAAGGTGTCGCACGCCTTCCACTCGCCGCTCATGGACCCGATGCTCGACGACTTCCGCCGGGTCGCGCGGGGTCTGACGTATGAGGACCCGAAGCTGCCGGTCGTCTCCAACCTCACCGGCCGCCTCGCCACCGCGGACGAGCTGAAGGATCCCGAGTACTGGGTGCGGCACATCCGCGAGGCCGTCCGCTTCCACGACGGTCTCGGTGCCCTCACCGGTTTCGGCGTCTCCACGCTGCTCGAACTCGGCCCCGACTCCGTGCTCACGGCCATGGCGCACGAGGCGCTCACCGAGCCCGCCGCCCAGAGCGGCCTGGTCGCGGCCCTGCGCAAGGACCGCCCGGAGACCGACACGTTCCTGACCGCCCTCGCCAAGGCGCACGTCCGCGGCGTGACCGTCGACTGGGCGCCGCTGTACGCACCCGTCGCGTGCCGCCGCCGCGTCGACCTGCCCACGTACGCCTTCCAGCACCAGCGCTACTGGCCGCGCCCCGCCGTCCCCGGCGCCGGGGACGCCCGGGCCACCGGACTGCACCCGGCGGACCACCCGCTGTTCGGCGCCGCCGTGGCCCTCGCCGACATGGACGGGTACCTGTTCACCGGCAGACTCTCGCTCGCGTCCCACCCCTGGCTCGCGGGCCACGCTCTCGGCGGCACGGTCCTGCTGCCCGCCACCGCCTACGTCGAACTGGCCCTGCACGCCGGACACCGCGTCGGCTGCGCCCACCTGGAGGAGCTGACGCTCCAGGCGCCCCTCGTCCTGCCCGAGCGCGGCGCCGTGCAGCTCCAGCTCGCCGTGGGCGCGGCCGACGCCCTCGGCCGCCGCCCGGTGAACCTCTACTCGCGGCCCCAGAGCGCCGCCGCCGACGACGACCTGTGGTCCGACGAGCCCTGGCTGCGCCACGCCACCGGCACCCTCGCCCCGGCCCCGGCCGCCCGGGAAACCGGCACCGACCTGGCCCAGTGGCCGCCCGCCGGCGCCGAACGCGCCGACACCGCGACGCTGTACGACAGCCTCGCCGCCGCCGGGTTCCGCTACGGGCCGGCCTTCCAGGGCCTGCGGTCGGTGTGGCGGCGCGACGGCGAACTCTTCGCCGAGGTCACGCTGCCGGAGGAGGAGCGGGACGGGGCCGACGCGTACGGCCTGCACCCCGCGCTCCTCGACGCCGCGCTGCACCCGCTCGGCCTCGGCACCTTCGTGTCCGACACCGAGCAGGGCCGCATGCCCTTCTCCTGGACCGGCGTGACGCTGCACGCGACCGGCGCGTCCGCGCTGCGCGTCCGCCTCACCGCCGCCGGAACCGACGGCGTGGCCCTCACCGTCGCCGACACCCACGGCGCCCCGGTCGCCACCGTCGACTCCCTCGTCCTGCGGCCCATCGCGGCACCCGACGCGGACACCGGGCGCGGCGCCCACAACGACGCGCTGTTCCGCGTGGACTGGACCGTGGTGCCCGCCCCCGCCCCGGCGGACGCTGTCGGCTACGCCGTTCTGGGTGCGGACGTGTGGGGGGTGCGGGCCGCGCTGGAGGGTGCCGGTGCGTCCGTGGCGGCGTACGCGGACGTGGCGGCGCTGGCCGAGGCGGTCGGCAATGGTGCTCCCGCTCCGGAGTGCGTGTTCGTGACCTGCGCGGGTGCGGAGGGCGGTGACACCGCCGCGGCGGTGCGGAGGTCCCTGTACGCCACCCTCGCCACGGTGGGGGAGTGGCTGTCCTATGAGGGCGGCGAGGACGCGCGGCTGGTCGTGGTGACGCGGGGTGCCGTGGGTGTGGGCTCCGGTGACGTGGTCTCGGCGTCCGGCCTGATCGACGCCCCGGTGTGGGGTCTGCTCCGCTCGGCGCAGTCGGAGAACCCCGGCCGCCTCGCCCTCGTCGACGTCGACGGCTCGGCGGCTGCCTTGGCACAGCTCCCCGTCCTGCCCGCGCTGGACGAGCCGCAGCTCGCCGTGCGCGGCGACGTGCTCCGCGCGCCGCGCCTGGTGCGCGCAGGGAGCGGCGGGCTCCCGGTCCCGGCGGGGGAGTCCTGGCACCTGGGCGTGACGGGCAAGGGCACCCTGGAGAACCTGGCCCTGCTGCCCGGCACGGACGACGCCGAGGTGTCCGGGGACCGGCCGCTCGGCGCGGGCGAGGTCCGCGTCGAGGTCCGGGCCGCGGGCGTCAACTTCCGCGACGTACTGATCGCGTTGGGCATGTACCCGGGGGACGCGGTGATGGGCACCGAGGGTGCCGGTGTCGTCGTCGAGGTCGGCGCCGACGTGACGGACCTCGCGGTCGGCGACCGCGTCCTGGGCCTGCTGGAAGCGGGCTTCGGCCCCCTGGCGGTCGCGGACGCGCGGATGGTGGCCCGTATCCCCGAGGGCTGGTCGTTCGCGCGGGCGGCGTCGGTGCCGACGGTGTTCCTGACGGCGTACTACGCGCTGCGGGACCTGGCGGACCTTCAGGCGGGGGAGTCGGTGCTGGTGCACGCGGCGGCCGGTGGTGTGGGTATGGCGGCGGTGCAGCTCGCCCGGCACTTCGGGGCCGAGGTGTACGGCACCGCGAGCACCGGGAAGTGGGACGTACTGCGGGAGCTGGGCATCCCGGACGCGCGGATCGCCTCGTCCCGGACGCTGGACTTCGAGGCGTCCGTCCTCGACGACACCGCGGGCCGGGGTGTGGACGTGGTCCTGAACTCCCTGGCGCGGGAGTTCGTGGACGCGTCGCTGCGGCTGCTGCCGCGGGGCGGGCGCTTCGTGGAGATGGGCAAGACCGACCTCCGCGACCCGGACGCCGTCGCGGCCGGGCACGCCGGAGTCACGTACCGGAGCTTCGACCTGATCGACGCGGGACGCGACCGGATCAAGGAGATGCTGGCGGAGGTGCTCTCGCTGTTCGAGCGGGGTGTGCTGGAGCCGCTGCCGGTCAGGGCCTGGGACGTGCGCCGGGCCCCGGAGGCGTTCCGCTACCTGAGCCAGGCCCGGCACGTCGGCAAGGTGGTCCTGACGCTGCCGCCGCGCTTCGACGGCCAGGGCACCGTCCTGGTCACGGGTGCCCTGGGCGGTCTGGGCCGGGTCGTGGCCCGGCACCTGGCCGGTGAGCACGGCGTACGGGACCTGCTGCTGGTCTCCCGCCGGGGCGAGCAGACCCCGGGCGCGGACCAGGTGCGCGCCGAACTGGAGGAGCTGGGCGCACGCGTCACGATCGCTGCCTGTGACGTCTCCGACCGCGAGGCCCTGGCGGCCGTACTCGACGGCGTACGCGACCAGTTGAGCGCCGTGGTGCACGTGGCGGGTGTCGTGGACGACGGTGTGCTGACCTCGCTGACGCCGGAGCGTCTGGACACGGTCCTGCGGCCGAAGGTCGACGCGGCGGTCAACCTGCACGAGCTGACCGCGGACCTGGACCTGTCGGCGTTCGTGCTGTTCTCGTCCGCTGCCGGTGTGCTGGGCAGTGCCGGGCAGGCCAACTACGCGGCGGCGAATGCCTTCCTGGACGCGCTGGCCCAGTACCGGCGTGCGCAGGGCCTGGCCGCGACCTCGCTGGCGTGGGGGCTGTGGGCCGACCAGGGCGGCATGGCCGGAGCCCTCGCCGAGGGGGACATCGACCGGATGAACCGGGCGGGCGTGGCGGCCCTGTCCGCCGCGGAGGGCCTGGCCCTGCTCGACGCCTCCCTCGCGCAGCCCGACGGCGCCCTGGTGCCGATGAAACTGGACACCGGCGTGCTCCGGGAGCAGTTCGGCGCCGAGGTGCCGCCGCTGTTCCGCGGCCTCGTCCGCGCCCAGGTCCGCAAGGCCGCCGCGCCGCAGGCGGGCGGCCCGGCGGACACGGGGCGGGCGCCGCTGGCCGAGCGGCTCGCGGGGCTCGGCGCCGAGGAGCGCGAGCAGGCCCTCGTCGACCTGGTGCGCGCCGACGTCGCCGCCGTGCTCGGCTACCCGTCGCCGGAGTCGGTGGACGCGGCCAAGGCGTTCAAGGAGCTGGGCTTCGACTCGCTCACCTCCGTCGAACTGCGCAACCGCCTCAACGCCGCCACCACGCTGCGGCTGCCCGCCAGCCTCGTCTTCGACTACCCGACGCCCGTCGCGCTGGCCGCCCACCTGGGGACGGAACTGCTCGGCGCGCTGCCGGAGCCCGCCGCCCCGGCCGCCGCGAGCGGCGCGGCCGTCAACGGTGTCCAGGACGAGCCCGTCGCCGTCGTCGCCATGAGCTGCCGCTACCCGGGCGGCGTCCGCTCGCCCGAGGACCTGTGGCGCCTGGTGTTCGCGGGCGAGGACGGCCTGACCGGCTTCCCCGGCAACCGTGGCTGGGACGTCACCGCCCCGGCGGACCTCGACGGTGGCACGGACGGCGGTGCGCGGGGCGGCGCGGACGGTGACGCGGGCGCGACCTACGTCACGACCGGTGCCTTCCTGCACGACGCCGACCAGTTCGACGCGGACTTCTTCGGCATCAACCCGCGCGAGGCCCTCGCCATGGACCCGCAGCAGCGGCTCCTCCTGGAAACCTCCTGGGAGGCGTTCGAGCGCGCGGGCATCGTCCCCGCGACGGTGCGCGGCAGCGACACCGGCGTGTTCGTCGGCCTGTCCACCCAGGGCTACTCGACCACGCTGCACGGCGCCGAAGGGGTCGAGGGCTACGTCATGACCGGCGACGCCGCGAGCGTCGCCTCCGGCCGCCTGTCGTACTCCTTCGGCTTCGAAGGCCCCGCCGTGACCGTGGACACCGCCTGCTCGTCCTCCCTCGTCGCGCTGCACCTCGCGGTGCGGGCGCTGCGCCAGGGGGAGTGCGCGATGGCCCTCGCGGGCGGCGCCGCGGTGATGCCGACCCCCACCTCGTTCGCCGAGTTCAGCCGCCAGCGCGGGCTCGCCCCCGACGGCCGCTGCAAGTCGTTCGCCGCGGCGGCCGACGGCACCGGCTGGGGCGAGGGCGTCGGCATGCTCCTGCTCGAACGGCTGTCCGACGCCCGCCGCAACGGCCACCAGGTGCTCGCCGTGATCCGCGGCTCGGCCGTCAACCAGGACGGCGCCAGCAACGGCCTCACCGCCCCCAACGGGCCCTCCCAGCAGCGCGTCATCCGCGCCGCCCTCACCGACGCCCGTCTGACGCCCGCCGACGTGGACGCCGTCGAGGCGCACGGCACCGGCACCACGCTCGGCGACCCCATCGAGGCGCAGGCCCTCATCGCCACCTACGGCAAGGCGCACACCGAGGACCGGCCCCTGTGGCTCGGCTCGCTGAAGTCGAACATCGCCCACACCCAGGCCGCCGCCGGCGTCGGCGGCGTCATCAAGACGGTCATGGCGATGCGGCACCACGTCCTGCCGCGGACCCTGCACGTCGACGCCCCCACGCCCGAGGTCGACTGGAGCGGCGGGGGAGTGGAGCTGCTCACCGAGAACCGCGACTGGGCCGCGCGCCCGGACGGCGCCCCCCGCCGCGCGGGCGTCTCCTCCTTCGGCATCAGCGGCACCAACGCCCACGTCATCGTCGAGGAGGCACCCGAGTCCGCCCCCGCCGGACCCGCCCCCGCGTCCGCCGCCCCCGAGGCGCCCTCGGTGGCCCCCGGCCTGGTCCCCCTGCCCCTGTCGGGCAAGACCCCGGAGGCCCTGCGCGCCCAGGCGGCCCGGCTGCGGGAGCACCTGCTCGCGCACCCCGGCCTCGAACCCGCCGACGCGGGCCGGTCCCTGGCCGTGGCCCGGTCGCGGTTCGAGCACCGGGGCGTGGCCCTCGGCGCCGACCGCGCGGAACTCCTCGCCGCCCTGGACCGGCTGGCCCAGGGCGACACGGACGCCCCGGGCGTCGTCGCGGGCCGCGCCCTCGGCGGCACGGTCCGGCCGGTGTTCGTCTTCCCCGGCCAGGGCTCGCAGTGGGCCGGCATGGCCCGCGAACTCCTCGCGCAGAGCCCGGTGTTCGCCGCCCGGATGAGCGCGTGCGCCGAGGCGCTGTCCCCGTACGCCGACTGGGACCTGACCGAGGAGCTGAGCGGCGAGAACTTCGACCGCGTCGACGTCGTCCAGCCCGTCCTGTTCGCCGTCATGGTGTCCCTCGCCGCCGTCTGGCGCGCGGCCGGTGTCGAGCCCGCCGCCGTGGTCGGCCACAGCCAGGGCGAGATCGCCGCCGCCTGCGTCGCGGGCGCCCTCACCCTGGAGGACGCCGCCCGCGTCGTGGCCCTGCGCAGCCGGGCCATCCGCGACCTGTCCGGCAAGGGCGGCATGGTCTCCCTCGTCCTGCCCCGGGACGAGGCCGATGAGCTCCTCGCGGGCTGGGACGGCCGCATCGAGACCGCCGCCGTCAACGGCCCCTCCCAGCGCGTCGTCTCCGGCGACCCCGGGGACCTGGAGGACCTGGTCGCCCACTGCGCCGCCCACGGCATCAGGGCCCGCACCATCCCCGTCGACTACGCCTCGCACTCCTCGTACGTGGAGCAGATTCACGACCACCTCCTGGAGGCGCTGGCCGACGTGGCGCCCAAGGCTGCGGACATCCCCCTGTACTCGACCCTCACCGGCGCCTGGCTGGACGCGAACACCCCCATGGACGCGGGCTACTGGTACCGCAACCTGCGCCACACCGTGCTCTTCGAGCAGGCCACGCGCGGCCTGCTCGAAGAGGGGTACGGGCTGTTCCTGGAGATGAGCCCGCACCCGGTGCTCACCGTGCCCGTGCAGGAGACCATCGACGCCGCGGACGCCGCGGGCACCGGCGCCGCCGCGCTCGGCTCGCTGCGCCGCGACGAGGGCGGCGCCGACCGCCTGCTCGCCTCGCTCGCCGACGCCCACGTGCACGGCGTGGAACTCGACTGGCAGGCGCTGTTCCCCGGCGCCCGCACCACCCTCGACCTGCCCACCTACGCCTTCCAGCACCGGCGCTACTGGCCCGAGCCCGCCCCGGCCGGCACCGGCGACGTCGCGTCCGCCGGCCTCGACGCCGCCGGGCACCCGCTGCTCGGCGCCCGCGTGGACCTCGCCGACGGCGACCAGTACGTCCTCACCGGACGGCTGTCCCTGCGCACCCACCCCTGGCTCGCGGACCACGCCGTGGGCGACACCGTGCTCCTGCCGGGCACCGCGTACGTGGAGATGGCGCTGCGCGCCGGGGACGAGGCCGGCTGCGGACTCGTCGAGGAACTCACCCTCCAGGCGCCGCTCGTCGTGACCGGCGACGAGACCCACACCCTCCAGGTGTGGGTCGGCGCCCCCGACACCACGGGCCGCCGCCCGCTGACGGTCTCCTCGCGGCCCCAGGGCAGCGACGCCCCCTGGACGCGGCACGCCACCGGCACCCTCCACCCGGAACCGGACACGGCGGGCACGGCGGGCACGGCAGACGCACCACTGGCCGTGTGGCCGCCCGAGGGCGCCGAGGCCGTGGACCTCGACGGGTTCTACGACCGCCTCGCCGACGGCGGGCTCTCCTACGGCCCCGCGTTCCAGGGCCTGCGCGCCGCCTGGCGCGACCCCGCGGGCGACGCCTGCTACGCGGAGGTCGAGCTGCCCGAGAGCGCCCACCGGGACGCCCGCGCCTTCGGCGTGCACCCCGCGCTCCTCGACGCCGCCCTGCACACCGTGGCCCTCGCCCCCTTCGCGGAGGCGGACGGCGTACGGCTGCCCTTCGCGTGGAGCGGCGTCTCGCTGGCCGCGCAGGGCGCCACCGTGCTCCGGGTCCACCTCCGCCCGGCCGACGCCGGGGGCGTGGCCCTGCTCCTCGCCGACGACACCGGCGCCCCGGTCGCCCGCGCCGACTCCCTCGAACTGCGCCCGGTCGCCCCCGAGCAGCTCCGCGCGGCCGCCGGCGGCGGACACCGCGACGCGCTGTTCGCCGTCGAGTGGACGCCGCTGCCCGCGGGCACGGCCGACCCGGCCGGCACCACCTGGGCGACGGTCGGCCCCGACCCCTTGGGCGTGGGCGCCCGGCTCACCGCGTCCGGCGCCCCCGTGGACGCCTACGCCGACACCGACGCGCTGACCGCGGCCCTCGACGCCGGGGCCGCGGTGCCCGACACGGTCCTCGTCACCTTCGCCCCCGGCCCGGACCCGGACACGGCCCCGGACGCCTCCCTGCCCGAGGCGGCTCGTACCGCCCTGCACCGGGCGCTCGCCCTGCTCCAGACCTGGCAGGCCGACCCGCGCCTCGCCGCCGCCCGCCTGGTCCTCGTGACCCGCGGCGCGGTGGCCACCGACGGCGGCGACGTGCCCGACCTGACGCACGCCGCGCTGTGGGGCCTGGCCCGCTCGGCCCGCTCCGAGCAGGCGGGCGGCCCCGGCACGGCCGGACCGGTCCTGATCGACCTGGACCCCGGCACGGCGGCCACCGGCACGGCCGACTCCGGCGCGGCCGACGCCCGGTTGCTGGCGTACGGACTCGCGCTGGACGAGCCGCAGGTGGCGCTCCGCGACGGCGTGCCGCGCGCGCCCCGCCTGGTGCCCGCCCCGGCCGTCCCCGCGGCACCCGTACCCAGCTCCGGCCCCGAGGGCACCGTCACGGCGCCCGTACGCACCCCCGACCCCGAGGGCACCGTCCTGGTCACCGGTGCCACCGGCACCCTGGGCGCGCTCGTCGCCCGCCACCTGGTGGCCGAGCACGGCGCCCGCCACCTGCTCCTGACCAGCCGCCGGGGCCCGGACGCGCCCGGCGCCGCCGCCCTCGTCGCCGACCTCGAAGCGCTCGGCGCCCGGGCGCGCGTGGTGGCGTGCGACGCGGCGGACCGCGACGCGCTCGCGGCGGCCCTGGCCACCGTCCCCGACGCGCACCCGCTGACCTCCGTCGTCCACACGGCGGGCGTCCTGGACGACGCCCTGCTGGCGTCCCTGACGCCCGAGCGCGTGGACGCGGTCCTGCGGCCCAAGCTGGACGCGGCCCTGCACCTCGCCGAGCTGACCGCGGGCGCGGACCTGGCGGAGTTCGTCCTGTTCTCCTCGGCGGCCGCCACCCTCGGCAGCCCCGGCCAGGGCAACTACGCGGCGGCCAACGCGTTCCTCGACGCCTTCGCCCACCGCCTGCGCGCCCGGGGCGTGCCCGCCACCGCGCTCGCCTGGGGCCTGTGGGACGAGAGCAGCGAGATGACCGGCCACCTCGACGAGGCCCGCCGGACCCGCATCTCGCGCGGCGGTGTCCTGCCGCTCGCGTCGGCGGAGGGCCTCGCGCTGTTCGACGCCGCCAGGGCCGCGGGCGCGCCGCTGCTGCTGCCCGTCCGCCTCGACACGGCCGCGCTGCGGGCGGGTGCCCGCCGGGGCGAGGCCGTGCCGCCGCTGCTGCGGCGCCTGGTGCGGGTCCCCGCCCGGCGGACCGCCGCCGGCGCCGCCGCCTCCGAGGCGGAGGCGTTCGCCCGCCGCCTCGCCGCGGCCGGTGGCGACGAGCGGGCCGAACTGCTCGCCGCCCTGGTGCGGGACCAGGCCGCGGCGGTCCTCGGCCTCACGTCCGCCGACCGGGTCGAGGACGAACGGGGCTTCCTGGAGCTCGGCTTCGACTCCCTCACCGGTGTCGAGCTGCGCAACCGCCTCGCCGCCGCGACCGGCCTCCGGCTCCCCGCGACCCTGGTGTTCCAGAACCCGACACCAAGGTCCCTGGCCGCGCGCCTCGCCGCCGACCTGGACCAGGCGGAGCCGCAAGCGGCCCAGGCGGATGCAGCGGGGCCGCAGACCGCCGCCACGCGGCAGCGGGCCGCCACGCAGCCGCCCGCCGCCCCGGCACCCGCCCGGCCCGCGCCCGCCGCCGGGGCCCCCGCACCCGCGCGGCCCGCTGCCCCCCGGCCCGCGACCGGCCTCGCCGAGCTGTACGACGAGGCCGCGCGGCAGGGCCGGGCCGACGACCTGATCCCGCTGCTCCGCACGATGGCGCAGTTCCGCGCCTCGTTCACCACCGAGGCCGAACTCGGCGCGCCCCGCGCCCCGTTCACGCTGTCCCGGGGCGCGGACCCGGTCGGCCTGGTCCTTTTCACCTCGTACGTCGGCCGCTCCAGCGCGTACGACTACGCCCGCTTCGGCGCGTACTTCCGCGACCGGCGCGACGTCAGCGTCATCACCCACCCCGGCTTCCTGGAGGGCGAGCTGCTGCCCGCCGACAAGGAGGCGCTGGTGCGGCTGCACGCGGACACCGTGCAGCGCCACGTCGGCGACAAGCCGTACGTCCTGTCCGGGCACTCCTCCGGCGGCCTCGTCGCGCACGCCGTGGCACGGGAGCTGGAGAGCCGGGGCGCCGGACCCGCGGGCGTCGTGCTCGTGGACACGTACGTGGAGGAGAAGGCGCTCGGCGACATGGCGGCCGCGATGGGCAAGCAGCTCAGCGACCGCTACGGCACGGTGCCCGGCCCCGGCGGCGACGGCGGCCCCGGTGGCAACGGCGGCACTGACGGTGGTGACGGCGACGACTGGGGCGACGCCTGGGTGACCGCCATGGCCCGCTACATGTTCCTCGGCCTGCTGCCCGACGCCATCGAGGCGCCGACGCTCCTGGTCCGCGCGAGCGAGCCGCTGATGGAGTGGACCCAGGAGTACGACTGGCGCCCGTCGTGGAAGCTGGAGCACACGGCCGTGGACGTGCCCGGCACCCACTTCACGGTGATGGAGGAGCACTCCCGCACCACCGCCCGCGCCGTGGAGGAGTGGCTGGACAAGCTCTGACCGGCAGCGCGACGGCCCCGTCCCCACAGCGTGTGGGGGCGGGGCCGTCGTCGTGGGGCGCGCGGCGCGGTCAGGACAGGTGGCCGTAGTCCTTCCAGATCGTCGACCACGGCTGCTTGCGCCCGTCGAGCACCCACACGGGCACGCCGTCGACGTAGCTCTCACCGGGACCGCCCGCCGCCCGCGCGGCCTTCCGCACGGACGAGAAGTACGGCTTCAGCTTCGCGACGTCGGACCCCACGTACAGGACCGGGCCCGAGGAGTCGGACGGCGCGCCGAAGTACCAGTAGCCGCGGTGGCCGCTGTAGGCGTCCGGCAGGCCGCGGTCGGCGCCGAAGTGGTCGACGGCGCCCGCCTCCTCGTAGTACTGCGTGACCACCACGGCCCGCTTCCGGGCGTCGGCGGGCAGTGTCCGGTACGCCTTCTCGACCGCGTCGATCAGGTTCGGCCAGCGCAGCGTCTCCGCGGTCATCGGGTTGTTGGCGGGCTGCTCGGTCTTCGTCACCTGCGACACCGGGTACACCGGCAGCGAAAGCGCCACGCACACCAGGGCCGTCAGGGCGACCACCGGCCACGCGGCCAGCCACCGCCACCAGCGGGCCCCGCCGCCGCGCGCCAGCTCCACGGCGCCCGCCGCCCACAGCGGCGCGAAGACGCCCACCACGTAGGCGGGCCGGCCGCCGGTGACCAGGAACACGGCCGTCAGGCCGAGGAACGTCCAGGCCAGGAACCGGTAGGGCGCGAGGTGCGGCGCGCGCAGCAGCCGCACGAGCCCGTACACCAGGACGACGGTGAACACGCCGCCCGACAGGACGATCAGGTACGGCAGGAAGCCCGCGCGACCGCCGAGGATCTCCTCGTCGGCGAGCACCCCGGACATCTCGAGCTGCGGCCAGTCGTGCCGCGCCTGCCAGACGAGCCCCGGCAGCGACGCGACCACCGCGACGGCCCCGCCGATCCACAGCGGCCTGCGGCGCAGCATCTCCCGCGGACCGGCCGCCCACACGGCGACCACGACGACCAGCCAGAACCCGACGATCAGGTACTTGCCCTGCAGCGCGACCGCCGTCGCCAGGCCGGACCACAGCAGCAGCCGGTCCTCGCGGGTGCGCACCCAGCGGATCAGGAGCCAGTTCACCGTCGTCCACAGGAACAGGTCGACGGCCATCGTCGACAAGGCGTGCCCGCTGATGAGGACGGCCGGGGCGAAGCCGTAGGCCGCCGCCGTCAGGACCTGCGCCCGGCGCGCGCCGCCGAACTCGCGGGCGGTGAGCGCGGCGACGAGGACGCCCGCCACGGTGAGCAGCGCGGGCAGCAGCCGCAGCGCGAACAGCGAGCCGCCCGACACCGCGTCGATGACGCGGGCGAGCAGCGGGAGCAGCGCGGGCTGGTCGGCGTACCCCCAGTCCAGGTGCTGCCCGGCGCCCAGGAAGTACAGCTCGTCCCCCTGGAACCCGTACCGGGTGCTGACCAGGAGCAGCGCGAGGCCGGACGCGCCCGCGACCGCGCCCGCCCAGCGCCCGGCGAACTCCGGGAGCGCGCCGGTTGCCGGGGCGGCCGCATCGGCTGCCGGGGCGGCCGTATCGGTTGCCTGGGCGGCCGTGCCGGACGCCGTTCCCTCGGCCTCCGCTCCGGCTTTCCCGCCGGTTTTCCCCGCGGCCGTCGCCCCGGCCTCTTCGTTCTGCTTTTCCCCGGGCTCGGTGTCCGGCTTTCCGTCCGGCAGGACCGTCACTGTTTCCTGCCGTTCGTTATCCTGTGCCCGTTCCTTATCCTGTTCCCCGACCGGTCCCTGACCGGCCCCTGTCCGTACTCCCACCGGGTCCTCCGCGACTTATCACGTACGTGGCCTGAACACGTCGAAGGTAGCGGTTGGCCCGGCCCGTCAGCTCGCCCCTTCTGGCGCCGAATTACCTGCTCAGGGGCTGCTAGGGGGAGGATAGGGGTTCTGCTGCGGCGGTGCGCTGCCTAGCTTTTACGGTGCTCCCCGGCGACTCGCCCGGGGCGGGAGAATTGCTCGACCTTATCGTGCCCGTTGAATTCTCAGAACCGGGAAAGGGGGCGGCTTCGATGACACCGAACATCTTCACGGGAGATTCGGCGCGGACCTTCGCCGAATTCGAGCAGGACACCCTGCGCGTCGCGATGGTCCTGCGTGCGGAAGGTGTCCGGCCGGGAGACCGGGTGCTGCTCAAGGCCGGGAACTCGGCGGCCTGGCTCAACGCGTTCTTCGCGCTGATGCACGTCGGCGCCTCCATCGTCCTCGTCGACCAGCAGGAGCACGCCCGCGAGACCGGGCGCATCGTCGAGCGCACCCGCGCCCGCCTGTGCCTGTACGACGACGACGCGCCCATACCGTCCGACACGCAGGACGCCGTCTACCTCTACAAGCTGCTCGTCGAGGCCTCCGGCCTGGTCCCGACCGAGCCGGCGCTCGACTTCGACGCCTGGTGCGCCCTGCCGGACGGCCTGATCATGTGGTCCTCCGGCTCCACCGGCACCCCCAAGGGCGTGGTCAAGAACGGCGGCCGCTTCCTGGAGAACCTGCGCCGCAACGCCACGCACATGGGCCACGGCCGCGGCGACGTACTGCTGCCGCTGCTGCCCTTCGCCCACCAGTACGGCCTGTCCATGGTGCTCATCGCCTGGCTCGCCGAGTGCTCCCTCATCGTCGCGCCGCACCGGCGGCTCGACCGGTCGCTCCTCATGGGCGGCCAGTGCGGGGTCACCGTCGTCGACGCCACCCCGGCCACCTACCGCAGCATGCTCAACCTCGCCGGGCGCCAGCCCGAGGTGCGGCGCGCGCTCGACGGCGTCCGCATGTTCTGCAGCGGCGCCGCCCCGCTCGACCCGGCCCTCTCGGACGCCTACGTCGAGGAGTTCGGCCGGCCGCTGCTCGACAGCTACGGCAGCACCGAGCTGGGCAACATCGCCTTCGCCACCATCGACAACCCCGTCGCCTGCGGCCAGGTCATGAAGGGCCTGGAGCTGACCGTCCAGGACGACGACGGCAACGTCCTGCCCGCGGGGGAGATGGGCGAACTCGTCGTCAACACCCCCGACATGATGGCCGGTTACCTCGCCGAGGACGGCACCCTCGACCCGGTCGAGCAGGGCTGGTACCGCACCGGCGACCTCGGCCACCTCGACGCGGCCGGCAACCTCTTCGTGGCGGGCCGCAAGCTCGCCGTGCACCGCATGGGCTACACGCTCTACCCGGAGATCATCGAGCGGAAGGCCGCCGCCGCGGGCTGCACCGTCAAGGTGGTGGCCCTGCCGGACGACGCGCGCGGCTCCGAGCTCGTCTTCTTCGTCGAGGACCCCTCCGGCCAGGACGCCGCCGCGTGGCGCCGCCGCATCAAGGACGCCCTGCCCGCGTACGAGCACCCCAACCGGGTCGTCGTCGTCGACAGCTTCCCGCTGAACCGCAACGGCAAGCCGGACCGGCGCGCCCTGGAGCAGCGGGCGGCCGAGCGCTCACCGGCGGAGCTCGCCTCCGCCTGAGCCCCGGCTACCAGGCGCCCCAGCACGACCAGCAGCCCCAGCACGACCCGCAGAACCAGCACGACCAGCACTCCCAGCAGCCCCAGCACGACCAGTACGGACAGAGCGGACAGGATGATGACCGACCAGGCACGCAGCGCCGTGGTGTTCCCCGGCATGGGGCCCTCACGCTTCACCGACGTGGGCAAGTTCATGATGATCGACCCCTTCGTACGGAAGCGCCTCGCCGCCGCCGACGAGGCGCTCGGCCGGTCGGTCCTGGACGGGTTCCGCGCCCAGGGAGAGGACTTCGGGGAGTTCGCCCAGGTCGCCTTCTTCATCAACTCGGTGGCCCTCGCGGACCGGGCCGTGCAGGACGGGGGCCTGCGGGCGGACCTCTGCGTCGGGTTCAGCTTCGGCCAGAAGGCCGCCACCGCGTTCAGCGGCGCCCTGCCGTTCCCCGAGGCGGTCCGCCTCACGTACGAACTCGCCCTGTGCGAGCAGCGGTTCTTCCAGGAGCAGTACCAGGACCTGGTGACCCTCACCATCACCCGGGTGCCCGAGCCGGCGCTCACCGAGGTGCTCGCCGAGCTGACCGAGCGCGGTGAGTTCCACGAGGTCTCCGGCCTGCTCGACGAGGGCATGCACATGATCACCCTGCGGGAGCCGGTCCTGGAGTCCTTCCAGCGGCGCATCAGCGCCGTCGGCGGCTACTCGCTGTACTCGATGAAGCCGCCCGCGCACTGCCGCGTCCTGACGGGCCTGCGGGCCCGCGCCGAGGAGGAGGTCCTCGGCGCGGTCGACCTCGCCGACCCGGAGCTGCCGGTCGTCGCCGACCACGACGGCTCGCTGGTGACGACCGCCGACGGGCTGCGCACCCTGCTCCTGGACACCTTCGACCACCCGGTCCGCTGGCACCCCGTCGTGGACACCCTGCGCGCCCACGGCGTGACCACGGCGCACGTCACCGGCCCCGACCGGCTCCTGCACCGCCTCGGCGTCACCACCCGCCACTTCGACGTGGTGGCGCTCGGCCCCGAGCAGGCCCTCAGGCCCGCCGCCCGGCCCGCCCGGGACACCGCCCGGCCCGCCCGCGCCTCCTCCCGACCCGCCCGGACCTCCTCGCGCAAGGAGCAGTGATGGCCACGCTCATGGACAGCAAGTCGGCCGGGTTCGCCTTCAGCGCCAAGCTCGGCGCGACCCGTGCGATCCTGCGCGCCTTCGGCCTCTTCGGCGACCCGTTCACGCGGCTGCTCCAGGGCCGCACGGACCCCTACCCCCTGTACGCCAAGGTGCGCAGGCGCGGCCCCATCCCCCGCAGCCACCTGGGGAGCTGGGTCACCGGCAGCCACGAGCTCGGCAGCAGGATCCTGCGCGACCGCACACTGTTCCTGAACCGGACCCAGGGCGGCGTCCCCGGCCACGAGATGATGGACGACATCCCCTGGAACAGCTCCATCCTCGGCCTCGACCCGCCCGACCACACCCGGCTGCGCCGGCTCGCCCAGCCGGCCTTCGGGCCCAAGATGATCAGCAAGTACCGCATCCAGGTGGAGAAGCTCTGCCACCACCTGCTCGACCAGGCGGCCACGCGGGACGGCTTCGACCTCATCGAGGACTTCGCGGGCCCGCTGCCGCTGCTCGTCATCGGCGAGCTGCTCGGCGTCCCCGAGCAGTACCACGAGCGGTTCATCAGGGCCGGGCGCAAGGTCGGCCCGGTCATCGACGGCGTCAAGTCCCTGAAGATGGCGCGGGAGTTCCGCGCCGCCGTCGACGACCTCGACCAGGTCTTCACCGAGCTGATCGCGCTCCGCGCCAAGGACCCCGGCGACGACCTCATCAGCCGCCTCACCACCGCCCACGGCGACGGCAAGCTCAGCACGGAGGAACTCCTCGCCTTCTGCACCGTCCTCGCCGTCACCGGCTTCGAGACCACCACCAACCTCATCGGCAACGCCGTCCTCGCCATGACCGGCGACCGTACGCAGTGGAACCTGCTGCTCGACGACCCGGACCTCGCCCCGCGCGCCGTCGAGGAGACCCTGCGCTACGACTCCCCGGCCCTCCAGGCCCAGCGCGTCCCGCACCAGGACATCGCGCTGGCCGGCCACCACATCCGGGCCGACAGCTCCGTGGTCGTCCTCATCGGCGCCGCCAACCGCGACCCCGAGGTGTACGACGACCCGGACCGCTTCGACCTGACCCGCGAGAACCCCGCCGAGCACCTGTCGTTCTCCGGCGGCATCCACTACTGCATCGGCGCGCCGCTGGCCCGGATGGAGGGCGAGACCGCGCTGCGCGTCCTGGCGCAGCGACTGCCCGACCTGCGCGTCGCCGGGCCGGTGCGGCGACGCAGCTCGCCCGTGATCAGCGGCTGCACCCGGCTGCCCGTCATCGGCAGGGCCGCCTGAGCCCGTTCGCGCCGCCCCGGGCCCCGGTGCCCGGGCCCCACGCGTCACGAGAACCAGCGGCGGACCGCCGCCGTGCACGAACCCCCGTACCCGAGGAGAGAGATGAGCGAGACACCCGAGTCCGAGAACTGGCGGCGGGAGGTCGATCGCTCCACGTTCCCGCGGCGCGAGCCCGGCCCGATCGACCTGCGCCGCTACTACGTCCAGCCGTCCTACTCGGGCGTGCCCACCTTCATGGGCGTCCCGCTCGCCCTCACCCAGGAGGACCTGCGGGCGGGCGGCGTCGACGTGGCCGTGGTGGGCTGCCCGGTGGACGTCTCCAGCGGCCACCGCGGCGCCGCCTACGGGCCGCGCGCGATCCGCGCCGACGAGCGCTACCTGTACAGCACGCCCGAGGGGTTCGTGCACTCCGCGACCCGCGTCAACCCGTTCAACGTGCTCAAGGTCGTCGACTACGGCGACGCGGCCGTCGACCCGTTCGACATCACCCGGTCCATGGAGCCCATCCGCGGCCTCGTCCGCGAGATCGCCGAGGTCGGCGCGCGGCCGGTCGTCCTGGGCGGCGACCACTCGCTGCTGTGGCCGAGCGTGGGCGCCCTGTCCGAGGTGCACGGGCGCGGCTCCATCGCCGTCGTCCACTTCGACGCCCACCCCGACTGCCACGAGGAGCTGTTCGGGCACCGCGCCACCCACACCACGCCGATCCGCCGCCTCATCGACGAGGAGATGGTGCCCGGCCCCAACGTCATCCAGGTCGGCATCCGCACCATCTCCGGGCCGGACGACCAGCTCTTCAACTGGATGCGCCGGGCCGGGATGCGCTCGCACTTCATGGCCGAGATCGAGCGCGTCGGCTTCGCCGCGGTCATCGACAAGGTCATCGAGGAGGCCCGCGCGGTCGCCGACCACGTCTACCTGTCCCTCGACATCGACGTGCTCGACCCCGCCTTCGCCCCCGGCACCGGCACCCCCGAGCCCGCCGGGCTCACCACCCGCGAACTGTTCACCGCGCTGCGCCGCATCGCCCACGAGACCGACCTCGTCGGCATGGACGTGGTCGAGGTCGCCCCGCACCTGGACGCGGGCTACTCCACCGCCATGAACGCCCGCAGGGCCGTCTTCGAGGCGCTGACCGGCCTCGCCCTGAACCGCATCAAGATCTCCAGCAAGAACTACGCGAACCCGATCGTGGCCGGAGAGGTCCGCTTCCCCCTCAAGTGACCCCGGGGGCGCACCACGGTGCGCGCGCCCCGCGGCGCGCCGCGCCGCCGAAGGCGGGCCGAGGCCCGCCTTCGGCCTGTGCGCCCCCGCCCACCGTGTGACCGCACCGCCGTGAGACCGTACTGCCGTGTGACCGTACTGCCGTGTACGCGCTGCCGTGTGACCGCACCGCCGTGTCCCTGCACTCCCGCGTCCCCGCTCCGACCGGACCCGACGTCCCGCCGATCCCCATGGATGGAACACCGTCATGACGACAGCCGCCGCCGACCTGTGGCTCCGCTCGTACCACCCCGCCCCCGACGCCACCCGCCGCCTGGTGTGCTTCCCGCACGCGGGCGGCTCCGCCAGCTTCTACTTCCCCGTCTCGGCCGCCCTGAGCCCGGTCGCCGACGTGGTCGCCCTGCAGTACCCGGGCCGGCAGGACCGCCACACCGAGAAGGGCGTCGAGACCGTCGCCGAGCTGGCGGACCGGATCACCGACGCGCTCCGCGGCCACACCGACCTGCCGCTGACCTTCTTCGGCCACAGCATGGGCGCCGTGCTCGCCTTCGAGGTGGCCCGCCGCCTGGAGCGGGCCGGCCAGGCCCCCGCGCACGTCTTCGCCTCCGGCCGCCGCGCCCCCTCCCGGTACCGGCCCGAGAACGTCCACCAGCGCGACGACGACGGCGTCATCGCCGAGATGCGCAAGCTCAGTGGCACGGACCCGCGCATCCTCGGGGACGACGAGGTGCTGCGCATGGTGCTGCCGGCGATCCGCAGCGACTACACCGCCATCGAGACCTACCGCGCCGAGCCCGGCGCGCAGATCGGCAGCCCCATCACCGTCCTGGTCGGCGACGACGACCCGCGCACCACCCTGGACGAGGCGCGCGCCTGGGAGCCGCACACCCTGGGCGCCTTCGACATGAAGGTGTTCCCCGGCGGCCACTTCTACCTCACCGACCACGCCCAGGACGTCATCGCCGTCCTGAAGGAGCACCTCACGTCGTGACACGCCGAACTGGCGGGGCGGGCACCTCGGTGGAGGAGGTGCCCGCCCCGCCAGTTCTCGTGTGCCGGGGCACGGCCGCGTAGCGGAGGAAAAGAGCCCGGTGGCCAGTTACGGGGGAGAACCGGCCACCGGGAGTCCGGGGAAAATCAGTGGTGCACGGACTTGCGGGAGCGTGAACTCGCGCAGAACGCAAGGATGATCAGACCGACAATGCCGATCGCCAGGCTCACCCAGGAGGGCGTGTCATCGGGAAACAATGCCGTGACCCCGAATTTTGTGTCCCAGATCCGCTCGGTCAGGAAGGACCCGAATCCCTGAACGGCCAGGACGATGCCGACCCACAGCATGTCGCTCCTCAAATGTTCTGTACGGGGTGAGCAGAGTTCTCGCCCCCTGCTCCGTATCCCGGTATCTCCTGCCGGGCTGCCAACAAGACTTATTCAACCGGGCCGCACCCGCCGCCGGGCAGAGGGAAACGTTGGTACCGCTACCGACGAAAGTAGTGGGCGGATGCCGCGTTCCCCCTCTCGTGGACCTGGCGGGCCGCGCTCCGGCGGTGCACGGACCCGGCGCCCGTGAGCGTCGTCACGTACCGCAAACGGCACTTAGAGCCGTTAAAGCCCCAGGTCAGGCGCGCGGCTGGGGTCCGCTGGCGGCACGGATTAAGCTCTTCACGACCAACTCAGCGCGAAGCCGATCATGTACGGGGGTGGGCTTGTCGTGCAGCCAGCCAGGACGGCCGAAGAGCAGCGGACCCGTAGGTTCCGCCCCGCGGCGTCCGACCTCTTCCTGCTCTCCGCCCTGATCCTCGCCAACGTCCTGGTGGCCATCGGGAACGTGGAGAACGGCGAGGGCCACCCGCGGTTTGGTCCGTGGGCGGGGTTGGGGTTGCAGGTGGTTGTGGTGGTGGTGTTGGTGGTGCGGCGGGTGTG
>NZ_JASCXL010000038.1:0-76423 GCF_030010595.1 Streptomyces sp. CC224B
CAAGGGGCTATAGCTCAGTTGGTAGAGCGCTTGCATGGCATGCAAGAGGTCAGGAGTTCAATTCTCCTTAGCTCCACAGGTTGCAGGAACACATTGTAGGAATCGGTCCCGTCCCCGTCAGGGGGCGGGGCCTTTTTCGTCGTGGGGTTTGGTTTGTCGCGAGGGGCTTCGTTGAGAGGCTTCGTTGGGGTGAGGGCCGGGGGCCCGGCGGGAGCTGCCCGGTGGGGCTGCCGTCACCCCGGGGCGCGCTCCGCGCGGCGCAGCTCCCGGAGCCGGAGGACCCTGTCACCGGTCTCCTCGTCGTCCGGGGTGTACGCCACGATCCGGCACTCCGGCATGCCGTTCACGGACAGCGAGACCGATGTCATCCGCAGCTCACCGACCGCCGCGTGCCGGAACGTCTTCACGCGGGGGCCCGGGGGTATGACGTCGCCGCTCGCCCACAGCCGTGCGAAGTGGGGGCTGGCCGCCGACAGGTCGCGGACGAACTTCTCCCAGGCGGGCTCGCCCACGTGCCGGCCGTACGCGCCGCGCAGCGTCGCCACCATCACGGGCAGCTCCGAGTCCCGGAAGACCACCGGGCAGTACCGCTCGGGCACCACGAACAGCGACCACAGGACGTTCGGCACGCCGATCGCCTCTATCTCCGGGATGACGAAGAGGTCGCGGTAGGCCGGGTTCGTGGCGAGGATGTCGTACCGCGCGTTGTAGATCACGGCGGGGTGCGGGTCCAGGGCGTCGATGATGCCCTGGATCTCCTGGCCGACCGTCTCGGCCGCCGCCTCGTACCGCGGGGCGCACGGCACCTCCGCCAGGTGGTACAGGTGCTCGCGCTCGGCCCTGTCCAGGCGCAGGGTGCGGGCCACCGCGTCCAGGACCTGCGCCGAGGCGTTGATAGGGCGGCCCTGCTCCAGCCACGTGTACCACGTCACACCGACGCCCGAGAGCTGCGCCACCTCCTCCCGGCGCAGCCCCGGCGTCCGCCGCCGGGGGCCCGGGGGCATGCCCACGTCCGCCGGGGTCACCCGGGCCCGGCGGCCCCGCAGGAAGGCGGCGAGCTCGGCCCGCCGCCGCGGACGCGCGCCGACGGGGTTCGCGGGAGCGCTGGGGTTTGCGGGAGCCCTGGGGCTTGGGGAGGTGCTGGGGCCTGTGGGCGCACCGGGGCTTGGGGAGGTGCTGGGGCTGGCGGGAGCTCTGGGGCCTGCGGAGGTGCTGGGGCCGGCAGGAGTTCTGGGTCCTGTCGATGCTCCGGACCCGACGGCAGTCGCTCGCTCCATAGGGGCCCGGGGCTCGACGGCAGCCGCTCGCTCCACGGGCGCCCGGGGCCCGACGGCAGCTCCGGACTCCCTGGCCGCTCCACGCCCCACGGGTGCTCCGGGGCGTGCCGCCGGAGCCCCGGTCGGCCTGCTCGTCGTCTCCATCGTCGTCACGTCCCCCATCGTCGACGCCCGCCCGAACCCGTGCCAGGTGCTGTCAGTACCAGCATCCGCAGGCTCTCACTACCTGTACCGGCCGCTCGTCACGCTCGCTGGCATGACCACCACCACCCCGTCGGCACCGAGTCCGTCCTCGGCCCCCACAACCAGTAAAGACCCCGGCACTGACAATCGGCCGGGACGCGTCCTCGCGGCCGTCCTCGCCGCCCAGTTCATGGCGCTGCTCGACGTGTTCATCGTCAACGTCGCGGCCCCCACGATCCGTACGGACCTGCACGCGTCGGGCGCCGGGCTCCAACTCGTGATCGCCGGCTACACCATCACCTACGCCGTCCTGCTCATCACCGGCGCGCGGCTCGGCGAGCGGCTCGGGCACCGGCGCGTGTACCTGGCGGGGCTCGCCGTGTTCACCGCCGCGTCGCTGGCCTGCGGGCTGAGCCAGAGCACCGGCCAGCTCGTCGCGTTCCGGCTGGCGCAGGGCGCGGGCTCCGCGCTGCTGATCCCGCAGGTGCTGAGCATCATCCAGCGCACCTTCAGCGGCGAGGCCCGGGTGCGGGCGCTCGGCGCGTACTCGGCGGTGCTCGCCACCGGCGCCGCCGCCGGGCAGGTGCTGGGCGGCATCCTCGTCAGCGCCGACCTGTTCGCCGCCGGCTGGCGCCCGGTGTTCCTCGTGAACGTGCCGGTCGGCGTGGTCCTGCTGGCCCTCGCGGCCCGCGTGCTCCCCGCCGACAAGCCGTCACCGGCCGGGCGCGCCCGCGGCCTGGACCTGCCCGGTCTCGTCCTGCTCGGCGCGGCTGTGACGCTGTTCACCGTGCCCCTGGTCCTCGGCGAGCAGGAGGGCTGGCCGCTGTGGACCTGGCTCTCCCTGGCCGCCTGCGCGGTGTTCCTCGCCCTGTTCTGCGGCTACGAGTCCCGCCTCGCCCGGCGCGGTGGGGCCCCGCTGATCTCGCCGCGCCTGCTGCGCGCCCCCGGCATGGGCGTCGCCGTCCTCCGCCTCGCCGCGGTCATGGCGGTCAACGCGGGCTTCCTGTTCGCGCTCACCCTGCACGTGCAGGGCGGGCTCGGCTACAGCGCGCTGCGCGCCGGACTCACGTTCGCGCCGTCCGCGCTGGTCTTCGGCGCGGTCGGTCTGACGTGGCGGAAGTGGCCCCGCGCGCTCCAACCGGCGCTGGTGCCGGGCGGGTTCGCGCTCGCGGCGGCGGGGAGCCTCGCGGTGGGCCTGCTGCTGCGGGACGGCGGGGACGGCGGCGTGGGGCTGTACGCGGCGCTCGTCGGCGCGGGCGCCGGGATGGCGCTCGGCTTCAGCCCGGTCCTCACCCGCGCGCTGGCCACGGTCGCGCCCCAGGACGCGGCGGACGCCAGCGGGTTCCTGGCGACCGTCACGCAGCTCGGGCAGGTGACCGGCGTCGCCGTGTTCGGCGCGCTCTTCCTCGGACAGCTCGAGTCACCGGAGGCTCCTGGGGCGTATGCGTCGGCCGACGCGCTCCTGGTGTGCTCCTGTGCGCTCGCCGCGGCGGCCGCCCTGGGGGCCGTGTCCGGACTGGTACGTAGGCGTCGCTGACCGTTCCGCCGCGGTCGTGGCAGAATTCGGTGGGCCGGAAGGGGACTGCACCAGTGCGCCGACGGTGACCCGACGGGAGGGAGAGCGCGATGCCTGCGAGCATCCTCGAGGAGGCCGGCGGCCTCCCCGACGTGGCGGCGAAGATATGGTCCGGCGACGCCACGCTCCTCAACTGCCCTTCCTGCGGCTCGTCCCACGTCGCCCAAGTCCTCGGTGACAACGGCGGAGTCAGTTACGTGTGCACGGCCTGCGGCCACAGCTGGAGCTGATCGATGGGTGCACACAGGCGTAAGTGCGACTGGTGCGGCAGCGGTACGCCGATCGTCCGCGACATGGAACCGGTCAACCCGGAGTACCAGTACTGGTGCGAGGAGTGCGCGCGGGCGCTGATCATAAAGGGCGACCCGATCGAGACGTACCGCGAACTCGAAGGCGAGCCCATCTACGGCCGTCTCCTGGACGAGCACTGCACGCTCAAACGGTTCTACTCCTTCGCCACGGCCTGAGCGGGACGACGACGGCGGCGGTCAGCACGAGGAAGGCGCAGGCGGCCAGGGGATAGAGCGCCGACAGCGCCATCTGGCCGACGTGCTGGTCGAGTTCGGGCCGCCCGGGACGGTGCGGCACCCACCACAGCGCGTACGAACAGAACAGCAGGGCGAAGCCGGCCGCGCCGGCCCGCCGCACCCGCCCGCCCAGCCGCTCGGCCCGCGCCCACCACAGCAGCGCCATCGGCACGCACCACACCCAGTGGTGCGACCACGACACCGGGCTGACGAGCAGCATCGTCGCCGCGCACGCGGCCGCGCCCCAGGCCCGCTCCCCGCACACCGCCGCCGCGACGGCCACCCCCAAGCCCGCCGCGCACACCAGGACGGCACCCGCCGCCCACCACGAACCGGGGTCCCCGGTGTGCAGCAGCCGGGCGAGGACGCCGCGCAGCGACTGGTTCGCGGTCTGCTCCGCGTGCCCGGCCCGGTCCGCCTCGAAGAGCACGCGGGTCCAGAAGCGCCGGGAGTCGTCCGGCAGCACCACGGCCGCGAGCAGCGTCGCCCCCAGGAAGCCGGCGGCGGCCACGCACGCGTGCCGCACGGCGGGCTGCCACAGCTCCCGCCACGCCCCCCGCCGCGCCCCGCGGCGCACGGCCTGCACGGCGCCGACGAGCAACAGGAACACCGCGAACAGCGCGGGCGTGAGCTTGATCGCCGCCGCCACCCCGGTGCCCACGCCCGCCCACCGGTGCCCCGGCCGCCGGGTCAGGTCCCACAGCACCAGCACGGCCAGCAGCAGGTTCACCTGCCCGTAGCGCAGCGTCGTCCACACCGGCTCGGACCAGACGGCGATCGCGGACACCCACAGGGCGCCCTCCACGCGCGCGTGCCCCCGCCGGTCGGCCAGGCGCAGGGACAGGTGCGCGAAGGCGACCAGCAGCGCCAGGTTCCCCGCGGTCGCGAGCGGCCGCAGGGTGGCCGTGTCCGGCAGCGTCAGCGGCGTGAAGAGCAGCCCGGCGAACGGCGGGTACGTCATCGGCAGGCGCGCCTCGGTCGCGCGCAGGGCGTACAGGTCGCCGCCGTCGCGGACCGCCCGGCCCTCCGCGCGGTAGACCATCAGGTCGACCAGCGACACCTCGGCCGCGCGCTGGGCGGCCCAGAAGGCGACGAAGGAGCACAGGCAGACCCCGGCGGCCAGCGGCACACGGCCCCGGGCGGCGACGGACACGGGCACGGTCACGAGGCGGGACAGTAGCGGCCCCGTCCGGCCGGACCGGAAACGATTTGGTGGAGCACGGGGGTGACCGTGTAATGTTGGCGTCGCCGCCGGGGAAACCGGGCGGACACAGCAAGGGGCTATAGCTCAGTTGGTAGAGCGCTTGCATGGCATGCAAGAGGTCAGGAGTTCAATTCTCCTTAGCTCCACAGCAGATGACAGAGCGGGCCACCCGGATCGGGTGGCCCGCTCTTTCGTCGTCCCCCAGCGGCTCCCAGTCTCTCAGGGGCGCCCGCCAGTCCCTCAGGGGCGCCGCTAGTCCCTCAGAGGCGCCCGCTGCCCAGGGCCCTGCGTCCCCGGCCCCGCGGGAGCGCCGGCAGGCCCCGGGGCGTCGCCGCCGGGTCCTCCTCTACGCGCAGGGCGAGCGCGGGACAGCGGCGTACGGCCCGCTGGGCGCGCGCCTCCGAGTATCGCGGCACCGCGGCCTCCGCGGCCGACGGGAAGCCGTCAGGGCCCAACTGGATCAGCTCCGGGACGATGTCCGCGCACAGGCCGTGCCCCTGGCACAGGGTCCAGTCGACGGCGAGCTTGCGGCCGCTGGGCGCCTCCGCGTCCGGGGTCTCGTCCTGGAGCGGCAGCACGCCCTCGACGGGGCGCCCGCAGCCGGTCCCGAGGACATGGGCCGCCAGGTCGTCCGTGAAGGCCGAGACCGCCGACTCCAGGAAGGCGGCCGAGCCGTCCGGGTGCTTGCAGGCGCCGCGCCGCTTCACCGCCCTCGTCACCTCGCGCAGCGCCTCAAGGGCGGTGGGACCGCCGCCCTCCAGGACGTCCGCGAGGCCGCGCGCCGCGGCGGGCAGGCCCAGGTAGCAGGGGCCGCACTGACCCGTGCTCTCGGCCGCCAGCCAGTGCGCCACACGCAGGGACTCGCCCAGCGGACAGGTGCCGGCGCCCAAGGGCAGCACCGCGCCCGCGCCCAGGGAGCCGCCGCAGGCCTCCAGGGCGGCCCGGGAGACGACCGCGTCGTGCGCGGTGGCCGCGTCCAGCCACCTGCCGTGGTAGCCGCCCGTCAGGACGCCCTGGAGCAGCGGGGGAGCGCCCGCGAGCTGGAGCACGTACCGCAGGGGGACGCCGGTGGGAACCTCCAGCACCATGGGGCGTGCGACGGCCCCGGAGAGGGTCAGCAGGACGGTGCCGGGCTCGTCGCGCAGGCCGGTGCGGCGGTAGCGGTCCGCCCCCATGCGGGCGGCCACGGCCAGTTGCGCGAACGTCTCGGCGTTCGACAGCAGGGTCGGCGCGCCACCGACCCCGGAGTCGGAGGTGCGTACCTTGCGCCCCGGGGGCAGCGGCGGGCCGCCGTCGGCGGAGCGGACGAGCGCGGAGGACTCGCCGGTCACCATGCGCACGGGGTTGCGCTGCACGCGCGCGCGAAGGTGCGCGCCGCGGCGGTTGCCGAGGCCCCGTTCGCCGAGCGCGGAGCGCACCGACGCCTCCGTGGAGTCCCGGGTCACCCCCACGACGAGGGTGCGCGCCCCCAGGGCCTCGGCCGCGAGCAGGGCGCCGTCCAGGATGAGGTGCGGCGCGCGGTTGAGCAGGACGGTGTCCTTGCGGCAGGCGGGCTCGTCCTCGCTGCCGTTGACGACCACGACGGGGCGTACGCCGCGGCGGATCGCGGCCTCGGCGACCGCCCGCAGCTTCGCGGCGAAGGGGAAGCCCGCGCCGCCGCGGCCGCGCAGGGCGACCGCCTCGGCGAGCGCGGCGAGGTGCTCCCCGGCCAGCGGCTCCAGCGGTCCGTGGACCTTCAGGTGCATGGCCAGGTCGAGCCGCTCGACCAGGTCGAAGCCCGCGGTCAGCAGCGGCAGCCCCACGACGCGGACCTCGGGGACGTCGGGCAGGGGCGCGTTCACGTGCTGCCTCCGGTGGATGCGGCGTTCCAGGGCTCGCCGCCGCTGGGCGCCTGGAAGGGGGTCGGCAGGGGCTGTGTGGCCGTGCTGTCGCCGTCGTGGACGTGCGTGCGCGGCGGTTCACCGACGCTCCCGTGGGCGGGCGCGTGTTCGGCTGTGTGCCCGGGACCGTGCACAGGGTCGTACGGCGGGACGTACGGAGGCTCGTGCGGAGGCGGTGGACAGACGGGCCGTGCGCCGGTGTCGTACGGGACCTCGGCGCCCGGGAACGGGGCTGCGGTCCCGCACGGGGTGGCCCGGTGGTCGTACCGGGGGTCCCCGTAGCCGTACCGGGTGTCTCCGTAGTCGTGCTGTTCGTCGTGGAGGGCCGTGGAGTCGTACGGGAAGGGGATGTCCGGCGCCTCGGCGGGCGGCGGGGGCGACGGCGTGGGCCAGGGAGGCGTGGCCGTGGGCAGGACCTCGGTGGCCGTGAGGTCCGGCGGCGGGCCGGGGGTATGCCGGTCGGAGGGGGTGGCGAGCGCGCGGTAGGCGGCGGCGATCCCGGCGACGGGCACCGGCTCGGACGGGGCGCCCCGGGGCGGTGGGACCGTACCGGGAAGCGGGGTGGAGGCGGTGTCCCTGGCCGGCCCCGAGGCGTGGCGGCGGGCCGCCGAGGGTGCCCCGCGGCCGTCGGGTTCCAGGACGGCGAGGACGCGGGCGGCCACCTCGCGCTTGACCGGACGCGGCGCCGCGCGCAGCGCCACCGCCCCGGCGACCGCGACGAGGCACAGGCAGTACAGGGCGACGACCCACGGCTTCGGCGGCCGGCCCGCGTACAGGCCGTGGAGCAGGGCCGCGCACCAGGCCGGGTAGGCGAGCATGTGCACCGCACGCCAGCGTCCGGCCACCTGGACCGGTGCGGCGAAGGCGCTGCGCAGGGCGCCGGTGACGCCGGTGGCGACCATCAGCAGCCCGGCGAGCGAGCCCAGGCCGATGAGGCCGGCGGCACCGGTGAAGCCGAGCCCGAAGGGCACCAGGGCGCCCAGGAGGGACACGTGATCCAGGGCGAGCTTGACGGTGCCGTGCAGCAGCAGGAAGCCCACGGAGGCGATCGCGGTGGCCCGGTGCACGGCCTGGGCGAGCAGCCGCTGGCGGGGGCGCAGGAAGAGCCGGTCCGAGGCCACCAGGCCCCAGGCGACGGACGCGGTCAGGGCGACCAGGGAGAGGACGCCGGTGGTGTGGTCCAGGGCGGCGCGGAAGTCGTCGTCTCCCGCGAACACGAGCAGGGGTATCAGGAGCAGGCAGGCCGCGGACACGAGGCCGCGGGCCGCTCTGCCGGGTCCGGCGGACGAACCGTCGAACAAGTCGGCGAACGATCCGGTGGGGGAGCGGAGCGAGGAGGAACCGGGTGCTACGGGGGTCTGGGGGGTTGGGTGGTGCGGGTGCAGACGGCTCATGAGGGCGACTCCGAAATGGTCCGGTCGCCGCATGCTAGGTCGCTCCATACCGGTGGGTACGTGGTTTGAGTTATTGCGTTGTTATCAAAGCGCGACTCGATCTTGGTGTTGCCCCGATAGAGGGCGGTACGCGGGGTAATCCTTGGCCAAGGGTGCGGCGGCTCAGAGGGGCGCGGCGCGTTCCGGACCCGCCCGGCGGAGGGGCGCGGAAGCGGGCAAAGCGCGTCGCCCGGCTCCGGAGGCCTGCGGTACCCTGACGCCATGCGTGCCGTACGCCTTCTGCTTAGCGGGCCGCGCTGATCAGTCCCGACCTCCCAGTGAGCGTGGTCGGAATCGGCGCGGCGTCCCCTCCTGTGCGAGGGGCATTTTTATTTGGCCGCACGGCCGTTTCCGCAGGCAGAGACGATCGATGGAGCTTTGAAGACGATGAGCGAGACGAATTCCTCCGCCACCGCCGAAGGCGCGGGGGGCACCCCCTCGGCCGCCGAGGCGGCCGCGCCGCACCGCTACACAGCCGCCCTGGCGGCCGAGATCGAGGCGCGCTGGCAGGACTTCTGGGACGCCGACGGCACGTACGAAGCACCCAACCCGTCCGGCGGCCTGGCCGGTGACCCGGAGCTGGCGGGGCGCCCCAAGAAGTTCATCATGGACATGTTCCCGTACCCCTCGGGTGCGGGCCTGCACGTGGGCCACCCCCTGGGGTACATCGCCACCGACGTGTTCGCGCGCTTCCAGCGCATGACGGGCCACAACGTCCTGCACTCCCTGGGCTTCGACGCCTTCGGCCTGCCCGCCGAGCAGTACGCGGTGCAGACGGGCACCCACCCGCGCGTGTCCACCGAGGCCAACATCGTCAACATGAAGGCGCAGCTCCGCCGGCTGGGCCTGGGCCACGACAAGCGCCGCTCCTTCGCGACGATCGACCCCGAGTACTACAAGTGGACCCAGTGGATCTTCCTGCAGATCTTCAACTCCTGGTACGACGACGAGCTGCGCAAGGCCCGCCCGATCGCCGACCTGGTCGCCCAGTTCGAGAGCGGTGAGCGCGCCGTACCGGGCTCCACGCGCGCGTGGAGCGAGCTGTCCGCCAAGGAGCGCGCCGACGTCCTGAGCGGCTTCCGCCTGGCGTACGCCTCGGACGCGCCCGTCAACTGGTGCCCCGGCCTGGGCACCGTCCTGGCCAACGAAGAGGTCACCGCCGACGGCCGCTCCGAGCGCGGCAACTTCCCCGTCTTCAAGGCCAAGCTGCGCCAGTGGAACATGCGCATCACGGCCTACGCGGACCGCCTGCTGGAGGACCTGGACGCGCTGGACTGGCCCGAGGCCATCAAGCTCCAGCAGCGCAACTGGATCGGCCGCTCCGAGGGCGCCCGCGTCGACTTCCCCGTGACCGACTCCACCTCGATCACGGTCTTCACGACCCGCCAGGACACCCTGTTCGGCGCCACGTACATGGTCCTGGCGCCCGAGCACGAGCTGGTCGACACACTGGTCCCGGCCGCCTGGCCCGAGGGCACCCGCGAGGCGTGGACCGGCGGCCACGCGACGCCCGCCGAGGCCGTCGCCAAGTACCGCGCCACCGCCGCCGCCAAGTCCGACGTCGAGCGCCAGGCCGACGCCAAGGAGAAGACCGGCGTCTTCACCGGCGCGTACGCCACGAACCCGGTCAGCGGCGAGCGCGTGCCGGTCTTCATCGCCGACTACGTCCTGATGGGCTACGGCACCGGCGCGATCATGGCCGTCCCGGCGCACGACACCCGCGACTTCGCCTTCGCGCGCGCCTTCGAGCTGCCGATGCGCTGCGTCGTCGAGCCCTCGGACGACCGCGGGACCGACCCGTCCACCTGGGACGACGCCTTCTCCTCGTACGACGCGAAGATCGTGAACTCCTCCGGCGAGGAGATCCGGCTGGACGGCCTGGGCGTCGTCGACGCCAAGGCCCGCGTCACCGAGTGGCTGGAGCGCAAGGGCATCGGCCGGGGGACCGTCAACTTCCGGCTGCGCGACTGGCTGTTCAGCCGCCAGCGCTACTGGGGCGAGCCCTTCCCGATCGTCTACGACGAGGACGGCGTGGCCCACGCGCTGCCCGAGTCGATGCTGCCCCTGGAGCTGCCGGAGGTCGACGACTACAGCCCGCGCACCTTCGAGCCGGACGACGCCGACACCCAGCCCGAGACCCCCCTGTCCCGCAACGAGGACTGGGTCAACGTCACGCTGGACCTGGGCGACGGCCCGAAGAAGTACCGCCGAGAGACCAACACCATGCCCAACTGGGCGGGCTCCTGCTGGTACGAGCTGCGCTACCTGGACCCGCACAACGACCAGCGGCTGGTCGACCCGGACATCGAGCGCTACTGGATGGGCCCGCGCGAGGGGCAGCCCACGGGCGGCGTCGACCTGTACGTCGGCGGCGCCGAGCACGCCGTGCTGCACCTGCTGTACGCGCGCTTCTGGTCGAAGGTCCTGTTCGACCTGGGCCACATCTCGTCGGCCGAGCCGTTCCACAAGCTGTTCAACCAGGGCATGATCCAGGCGTACGTCTACCGCGACAGCCGTGGCTTCCCGGTGCCGGCCGCCGAGGTCGAGGAGCGCGACGGCCGGTACTTCTTCCAGGGCGAGCCGGTCAAGCGCGAGCTGGGCAAGATGGGCAAGTCCCTGAAGAACGCCGTCACCCCGGACGAGATCTGCGAGGAGTACGGCGCGGACACCCTGCGCCTGTACGAGATGGCGATGGGCCCGCTGGACGTCTCCCGCCCCTGGGACACGCGCGCGGTCGTCGGCCAGTACCGCCTGCTGCAGCGCCTGTGGCGCCTGATCGTCGACGAGGCGACCGGCGAGGCCACCGTCGTGGACACCGAGCCCGGCGAGGACACGCTGCGCGCGCTGCACAAGGCGATCGACGGCGTCCGCCAGGACCTGGAGGGCCTGCGGTTCAACACCGCCATCGCCAAGATCACCGAGCTGAACAACCACCTGACCAAGGCGGGCGGGGCCGTGTCGCGCACGGTCGCCGAGCGGCTGGTCCTGCTGGTGGCGCCGCTGGCCCCGCACATCGCCGAGGAGCTGTGGCGCCGCCTGGGCCACACCGACTCCGTCGTCCACCAGGACTTCCCGGTCGCCGACCCGGCGTACGTCGTGGACGAGGCCGTGACCTGCGTCGTGCAGATCAAGGGCAAGGTCAAGGCGCGCCTGGAGGTGCCGCCGGCCATCTCCGACGAGGAACTGGAGAAGCTGGCCCTGGCCGACGAGCGGGTCGTGGCCGCGCTGGGCGGCGCCGGCATCCGCAAGGTCATCGTGCGGGCGCCGAAGCTGGTGAACATCGTTCCCGCCTGATCGGCGGGGTGGCGCGAACCTTCCCTGGCTGAGCGGCCGGGTCCCTCCGGGGCCCGGCCGCTCAACTGTTCTCCCCGCTGCCGGTGTTGACGGGGCGCAGGGGGCGTGCGGACCCGGCGTCTCGGGGTAGTCCCCTACGGGCAGGTTCGGGGTTCGGCTGGAACCCTCGACGAGCTTGCTGCGTTTACCGTGGAGAGGCGGACAGCCAGTGGCCGCCCCGACCCCGCCGACCGTCCCGCCGGCCGAAGGAGAAGCATCGTGGAAGCCGTGATCGCAGTGGTCGCAGTGCTCTTCGTGCTGTTCCTGGTGGCCGGGGCGTACGCGGCGGTCAAGGCCGTCGGCGCCGCCAGACGCGGCGTGGACCGGACGCTCACGCAGGCCCGCCGCACGGTCGAGGACACCACGCTGCGCGCGCGGACGTTCGCGCAGCCGGGTGCCGTCGGTGAGCTGGCCCAGCTCCGGCTCAAGCTGCGCACGTCGATGCGCGCCACCCAGGACGCGCTGCGCGCGGGCGTCGCCGCCGACGCCTCACTGCACGAGTCCCTCGCCCTGTTCGAGCGCCTGAGCGCGCACGGCCACGAGCTGGACGACGAGCTGAAGCGCCTGGAGAGCGAGCCGGACCGGATCACCCTGAGCCAGCGCCTGCCCGCCCTGAAGGAGCGCACGGAGCAGATCACGAAGGCCGCGGACTCCCTGCGCTGGGCCGCCCGCGACCGGGCCGACAAGTTCGCGGACGACGACCTCGACCTGCTGAGGTCGCAGATCGACATGGAGGCGGGCGCGCTGCGGCACTGGGCGACGGAGCCGTCCGGGACCCAGCAGCCCTCACCGCCCACGCCGCCTGCCTCGTCCTCCGCGTCCAGCTCGTCCTCGGGTTCGTCCTCGCCTTCGGGTTCGTCCTCGTCTCCGGCGTCCTCCGCTTCCTGGGCCGAGCAGTCGGCAACAGGTGCGGCGACCCCGGCGGAGGGGACCGACCGCGCCGCACAGGAGCCGACGAGACCGGCGATCAGCCCGGTGGCACCGCGGCCGACGTACCCGTGGGAGAAGAAGGCCAAGCCGGAGAACACCACCTGACGCCGACTGCGCGGATGCCGAAGCCGACGCCCCTGTGAGTATCGGCCGTCGCTGGTGCGCGCGCTCGGGCCGTCCGGACCTCGTCGCCCCGGTGACGGGGTCGGCCTGCCGCGTCCGGGTTCCTGCGGGTAATCTCCAGCCCATGTCCCGCCATGTCGCGATCGTCACGGATTCAACGGCCTACCTGCCGCAGGGGACGATGGAGCGGCACGGCATCACCGCGGTGCCACTGACGGTGGTGCTCGGCAACGAGGCGCTCGAAGAGGGCACCGAGATCTCGGCCCGCTCCCTCGCCCTGGCGCTCCAGAAGCGCCGGTCCGTGACCACCTCGCGGCCCAGCCCCGAGGTCTTCGCCCGCACCTACCGGAAGATCGCCGAAGCGGGTGCGACGGGCATCGTCTCGCTGCACCTGTCGGCGGAGTTCTCCGGAACCTACGACGCGGCCGTCCTGGCGGCGCGTGAGGCGCCGGTCCCGGTGCGCGTCGTCGACACCGGCATGGTCGCGATGGCGCTCGGCTTCTGCGCCCTCGCCGCAGCCGATGCCGCCGAGGCGGGCGGCTCCCTGGACGAGGCGGTCTCCGCCGCGGAGAAGCGGGCCGCGGGTACGTCCGCGTACTTCTACGTCGACACGCTCGACTACCTCCGCCGGGGCGGGCGCATCGGCGCGGCCCAGGCGCTCCTCGGCTCCGCGCTCGCCGTCAAGCCGCTGCTCGAACTGGACGGCGGACGCATCGAACTCCTGGAGAAGGTGCGCACGGCGTCGAAGGCCATCGCGCGCCTCGAGGAGATCACGGCCGAGCGGGCCGGGGGCCACCAGGTCGACATCGCCGTCCACCACCTCGCGGCGCCCGAGCGGGCCGCGGCGCTCGCGGACCGGCTCAGGGCCCGGGTGCCGTCGCTCGCGGAGCTGCACGTCAGCGAGGTGGGCGCGGTGATCGGGGCGCACACGGGGCCGGGGCTGCTGGGCGCGGTGGTGTCGCCTCGCTGAGGGGTGCTCGGTGGGGCTGTCGGGTCGGGCTGATCGGCGGGGCGCTCTCGGTGGGGCTGTCGGGTCGGGCTGATCGGCGGGGTGCTCTCGGTGCGGTGTTCTCGGCGGGGTGCTCTAGCTGGGGTGCGAGGTCCGCGGGAGAGGTATTGGGCCTCGTGTGGGTGACGGAGTTTTCCACAACGGCCGGGTAGTCCCCGGGAATTGAGCAAGATCAGCTAGGCGTCCGCTGGGCGCCTAGCGTCTCTGACATGGGACTTCGATCACCTTCACGGGTAGCACGGGATGAATCGCACGACCGTACGCACGCCTCTCCTCAGACGCGTGTGAACCGTCGGCACGTTCGACGACGGGTCCGGCGTCGGCGCGCCGTGTTGGAGGCGACGCGCCTGCGGGCGGAGAGGGTCTTCGCGGGGGTGGGTGGTGTGGGGCTTGGACCTGTTAAGCGGGCGGGACTGAACCCGATAGGGCCTGAGCGCATGGGGCCCGGGCGGTCGGGGCTTGGGCGTACGGGTTCCAGTCCGAGAGGGCTCGGGTCGACGGGGGCGGGCTTGGCGGTGCCTGGCGGGGCGGATCCCGGCTGGGTGGGGCCTGCCTGGGTGGGGTCGAGGGCCGGGCCCGATGGCGTGGACTTCGGCGGCGGGTCGGCAGACGAGACGCCGACGGTGACGGGGGCTCGCGCGACGCTGCCCGGCCGTGCTGCCCTCCCTCCCGTGGCTGTGCCGCCTCGAAAGGGGGCCACAGCGGCGCCGGACCGCGGAGATCATCTGCCTGGGGTGGCCCCGTCGACGCCGGACGACGAAGGCGACCCGTCCGCGAAGGTGGAGCCCTCGCGGCGGGCGCGGTTCGGGCCGGCGGTGCGGGAGCGGCTGCCGGTCTGGCTGCAGGTGAGGTGTGGCCTGGAGCGACGGAGCGTGCTCGCGCTCGGCGTGGTCCTGCTCGTCGCGGCGGTGTTCGCGGCCCAGCACTTCTGGAGCGGTCGGGCGCAGTCGGTGGGGGCACCGGAGGTGGTGGGCGGGGCGGCCGGGTCGGACCGTGCGGCGGGACCGTCCCCCTCGCCCGGGATGCCGCCCGATGCGGGGCTTCCCGCCGGGGCGCAGGGCGTCGGCACGGGGGAGAACGGCGCCGCCGGAGCCACGGGCGGCGCAGCCGGTGCCTCCGCCGACGCGGCGGCCGGAGGGGTCGTCGTGGACGTCAGCGGCAAGGTCCGCAACCCCGGCGTCCAGCGTCTTCCGGCCGGTTCCCGGGTCGCCGACGCCCTGCGGGCCGCGGGCGGAGTGCGCCCCGGCACGAAGACCGACGGCCTCAACCGGGCACGGCTGCTCGTGGACGGCGAGCAGTTGGTGGTGGGTGCCGCAGCGCCGACCGCACCCGCCGTGCCGGGCGCGGCCTCGGGCGGCGCCACGGCCGGAGCTGCCGGACCGGCCAGTGGCCCAGGCCCGACCGGTGGGCCCGGGGCGACCACTGGCCCTGTCGCGCTGAACACGGCCACCGCCGAGCAGCTCGACACCCTGCCGGGCGTGGGCCCCGTCCTCGCGCAGCACATCATCGACTACCGCACGGAGCACGGGGGTTTCCGCTCGGTGGACGACCTCCGCGAGGTCACCGGCATCGGCGACCGGCGCTTCGCCGACCTGCGCGACCTCGTACGGCCATGAGGAGGGAGGGCATGGCCGGGCAGGCGGGCGCGGGGCCCGGGCCTGCGGGGCGCGGCTATGCGGGGCCCGGACCCGCGAGGCCCGCTGTCGGTCAAGCCCCCGCGGCCGGCCGACCCGGCACCGCGAGCCCGCGCTCGGAGGGTCCGGCGGACCTGCGTCTGGTGCCACCGGCCCTGGCGGCCTGGGCGGCGGCCGCACTGGCCCTGGACGCTCCGCCCCGCTGGGTGGCGGGGGCGGTGGCGGCCTGCGTGACGGTCGCCGGTGTTCTCCTGGTGACGTGGACGGCACGGTCGCGGCGGCAGCCATGGACGCGCAGGATCCCTGGGCGACGGGGCGGTGCTGCCTGGGGACGGATCAGCGTGGCGGCGGCCCTGCTGTGCGCGGCGGCAGCGGCGACCTCCGCCGGCCTGCACGGAGCGGACGTGCACCGGGGACCGGTCCCGGCGCTGGCCCAGGAGTACGCCAAGGTGACGGCGGAGCTGGAGGTCACATCGGACCCACGGCGGACGAGACCACGCGTGACCGGGGACCGCCCGATACCACCGGCGGTGCTGGTGAACGCGGACGTGGTGCGGGTCACGAAGGCGGACGGCACAGTCACGAAGACGCGCACACCGGTGCTGGTCATCGTGCGGGATGTGGATGCGGACGCGGACGCGGCGCGGACGACCAGTGCCGCGGGCACCGGAACGGGCGGCACGCAGAAGGGGGACGAGGCGCAAAAGGGAGACGAGACGCAGGAAGGCGACGGTACGCAGGAAGACGACGGTACGCAGAGCGGCGACGGCACCCAGCATGGAGGCGGCCCCGGAAGCGCGAACGTCCCACACACGCGAGGGCGTACGGCGGGCAAGGAGCACATCCCGCCCTGGCTCCGCCTGTTGCCGTCCACGAGGGTGCGCGTACGGGCGGACCTGGTGCCGCCCATGCCGGACAGCGACCGGATCGCGGCGGTGCTGCGGGTGCGCGGGGACCGGGCGCCGCAGGTGATCGGGGAGCCGTCGACGGCGCAGCGGTTCGCGGGGGAGCTGCGTGGCGGGCTGAGAAAGGCCACGGAAGGGCTGTCCCCCGATGCCCGGGCGCTGGTGCCGGGGCTGGTGATCGGCGACACCTCCCGGGTGGTGCCGGAGCTGGAGCAGGCGTTCCGGGCGACCGACCTCACGCACCTTCTGGCCGTAAGTGGAGCCAATTTGACCATCGTGCTCGCGCTGCTGATCGGCCCGCCGGGTACGGCGCACCGGGCCGAGCGGCGCGGCCTCGCCCCGCGGCTGGGCATCCCGCTGCGGACGACGGCGGTGCTCGGGGGCGCGCTGACGCTCGGCTTCGTGATCGTGTGCAGGCCGGAGCCGAGCGTGGTGCGCGCGGCGGCCTGTGGCCTGGTGGTGCTGCTGGCCATCGCCACCGGCCGGCGCAGGTCGCTGATCCCGGCACTGGCCACGGTGGTCCTGGTGCTCGTGCTGTACGACCCCTGGCTGTCGCGGAGTTACGGTTTCCTGCTGTCCGTGCTCGCCACGGGGGCACTCCTGACACTGGCGCCGAGATGGAGCGCCGCGCTGCGACGCCGCGGTGTGCCGGGGCGGCTCGCGGAGGCGCTGGCGGCCGCGGCGGCGGCGCAGGCGGTATGCGCGCCGGTGGTGGCCGTGCTGGCGGCGCGGGTGAGCCTGGTGGCGGTGCCGTGCAATCTGCTGGCGGAGTTCGCGGTGGCACCCGCCACGGTGCTCGGGTTCGCGGCGCTCGCGCTGGCGCCGGTCGCGATGCCGGTGGCCAAGGCCTGTGCGTGGGGCGCCGGTTGGCCGGCCGAGTGGATCGCGAGCATCGCGCGGACGGGTGCGGCGCTGCCCGGGAGCGGCGTGGACTGGCCGGGCAGTTGGAGCGGGGCGCTGCTGCTCGCCGTGGTCACGGTGGTGGTCGTGCTGGTCGGGCGGCGGCTGATACGGCACCCGTGGTGGTGTGCGGCGTGCGCGCTGCTGCTGTGCGTCGTCATCGTGCAGCCTCCGCCGGTCACCCGGGTCATCGCGGGCTGGCCGCCGTCCGGATGGCGTCTGGTCATGTGTGACGTCGGTCAGGGGGACGCGCTCGTGCTGGCTGCCGGGTCCGGGGCCGGGGTGGTCGTGGACGCGGGGCCGGACCCGTTGCTCGTCGACCGCTGCCTGCGGTCGCTCGGGGTGACGAGGGTGCCGTTGGTGCTGCTCACGCACTTTCACGCGGACCATGTGGCGGGGCTGCCCGGGGTGTTGAGGGGCCGTTCGGTGGGGGTGGTCCAGACGACGGGGCTGGGGGAGCCGCCGGGGCAGGTGGCGTTCGTGCGGGCGCAGGCGGCCGCGCACGGCGTGCCGCTGACGCGGGCCGTGGCCGGGGAGCGGCGACGTACGGGCGCGCTCGACTGGCAGGTGCTGTGGCCCCCGCCGGAACCGGCGCCAGACCCCGAGGGCCCGAACGACGCCAGTGTCACGCTGCTGGTTCGCGTCGAAGGCCTCACCCTGCTGCTGCTCGGTGACCTCGAACCGCCCGCTCAGCGGGACCTGTTGCGCACCCCGGCGGGGGCCGCGCTCGGCCGGGTGGACGTGCTGAAGGTCGCTCACCACGGTTCGGCGTACCAGGACCCGGCGCTGCTCCGGCGGGCGGGGCCGCGCCTGGCACTGATCTCCTGCGGGGCGGACAACAGCTACGGGCACCCGTCACCGCGCACGGTCGGCGCGTTGCGCGCGGTGGGGGCGACGGTGCTGCGGACGGACACGGACGGTGCGATCGCGGTGGTCGGCGGGCGGCACGGCGAACGGCCGGGCGAGGGGCCCGGCGGGGCGGCCAGGGGCGGCCTCGGCGGGGAAGAGCAGGCGGAGTTGGGGGTGGTCACGCGGAGGGCATGGGGACGACCGCGGCGGGCTCGTGCGCCAGGGCCGGAGCGGGGGCCGGGTGCCGGGCGCGGGCCTCGGTTTCGATCGGCATGCGGGGGTCGACCAGGCCGCACACCATCATCGTGGCGGCCGGGCGGACCTCGCCGAAGACCTCGCTGAGCCAGCAGGTCCGGGGGCTGAGGGAGGAGGCCGGGCACGCGCTGTTCGGGCGGGAACCGGGGCGGCCCGTCGCGCCCCGGTGGGCCGGGAGCTGTTGCCCGCCGCGCGGCGGGTGCTGGCCGGGCTCGCGGCCGGGCTGGCCGCCGCGCGGGCCGTCGGCAGCGGCCGGGCCGGGTGCCTGCGGATCGGCTGCGCGGTGTCGCTCGCGTGGACCGTGCTGCCCGGGCTGCTGCGCGGCTTCGGCGGATGCGTCTCAAGGGGGTCGCGTTCCGGCGGGTCGCGATCGGTGGCGTCCGCACCCGCGTCGCCGTCGGCCGGTGCGACGGCGACCGTGACCGGAACCCCCTGATCGTGAACCTCCTGGTCGTGAACCTCCTGGCCACGGTCGGCGGAGGAGGGGCGAGGCCTGCCTGAGGGGCGGTCGTGGGGGAGATCGATTCGGGGCACTCGGGGCTGTACCGGCAGTTGTCCTGTTTATGCAATGTTCTTGTTGAAGTAGTCCCGTTTGCATCGAATGCCGCAACGGTGATCGAATGTCTCTTCGTTAGACGTGTTGTCAAGGCCCGCGGGGGTGTGTCGCAGTGTTCGGCCGTTGGCTGGGAGACCGTACGAGCCGGGGAAGGCGGTCCGGACCGCTGTCGGTGGTGTCGGTTCCGCCCTCCGCGGGAGCGCTGAGCTGCCGGGTCCTCGACCCCGTGAACGAGCCGGTGCGGCATGCGGAGCTGTCCGTCACCGACACCATGGGGCGCAAGGTCGTCAGCGGCGGGACGGACCCGTTCGGCTCGTTCGTCACGGCCGTGCCCGCGGGGGAGTACCGGCTCGCGGTGTCGGCGGAGGGCTTCACGCCGTACCGGGCGAACGTCACCGTCGGTGAGGGCGCGCACGCCTCGATGGGGGACGTGACGCTCCAGGTGGCGCAGTTGCCGACGCTGCCGGAGGCGGGCGACTGGGAGATCGACCCGATGCATTCCTCGATCGGGTTCACGGCGCGGCACATCGGGCTCGCGCGCATCCACGGCCGTTTCAACACCTTCGCGGGGGCGATCCGGCTCGCCGACCGGATGGAGCAGTCCGCGATGCACGTCGTGATCGACGCCGCGTCCATCGACACGGCCGTCAAGATGCGCGACGACCACCTGCGGTCGGGTGACTTCCTGGACGTGGCGCGGTTCCCGACGATGGAGTTCTACAGCGACAAGTTCGTGCACAAGGGCAGCAACCGCTGGGCCGTCACCGGCGCGCTGTCGCTGCACGGCGTGACGCGGACGGTCACGCTCGACACGGAGTACCTGGGCGTCGGGCACGGCATCGAGGGCGAGACCCGCGCGGCCTGCCGGGCCACGACCGAGCTGCACCGCGACGACTTCACGATCACCTGGCAGACGATGCTCGCCCGCGGCATCGCCGCCGTCGGCGCCAGCATCACCATCGAGCTGGACATCCAGATCGTGCCGAAGAGCGCCACGGCCGCCGCGGCCGCGTAGCCGTCAGGGGGCCTCCAACCAGCCCTCATACTCCGCCGCCAGGTCGTCGAGCGCCGCCGGGTCCAGGCGCCGCTCCGGGTCCTCGACGACGACCAGCCACTGCGCGTCCTCGGCGTCGTCCTCGCCCGCCAGCGCGTCCCGTACGAGCTGGGGCTCCTCGGGCACCGCGAAGCGGTCGGGCAGCTCTTCGGCGACTTCCTCCGCAGCGTCGCGGTCGGGCAGTACCAGGACATGTCGTACGTCGGTCACCTGGACATTCTCCCCCACGCCTCGCTCGCGCGGTCGGGGCGGTCCGGTCGGCGCCGCCGGCTGTCAGTGGCGCGTGGGATGCTTGACCGCGATGGCCAGGAAGAACGCAACCGACAATCCGCTCGCCCCCGTCACGCTCGCCGTGGGGCAGGAGGACCTGCTGCTCGACCGCGCCGTGCAGGAGGTCGTCGCCGCCGCCCGCGCCGCGGACGCCGACACCGATGTACGCGACCTCGCCCCCGACCAGCTCGGCCCCGGCACGCTCGCCGAGCTGACCAGCCCGTCGCTGTTCGCCGAGCGCAAGGTCGTGGTCGTGCGCAACGCGCAGGACCTGTCGGCGGACACGGTCAAGGACGTCAAGGCGTACTTCGGCGCGCCCGTCGAGGAGATCACCCTCGTGCTGCTGCACGCGGGCGGCGCCAAGGGCAAGGGCCTGCTCGACGCGGCCCGCAAGGCCGGGGCGCGGGAGGTCGCCTGCCCCAAGATGACCAAGCCCGCGGACCGGCTCTCCTTCGTACGGGGGGAGTTCCGGGTGCTGGGGCGCGCGGCCACGCCGGAGGCCTGCCAGGCCCTGGTCGACGCGATCGGCAGCGACCTGCGGGAGCTGGCCTCGGCCGTGACGCAGCTCGTCGCGGACGTCGAGGGGACCATCGACGAGGCGGTCGTCGGGCGGTACTACACCGGGCGGGCCGAGGCCTCCAGCTTCACCGTGGCCGACCGGGCCGTGGAGGGGCGGGCCGCCGAGGCCCTGGAGGCGCTGCGGTGGTCGCTCGCCACCGGGGTGGCGCCCGTGATGATCACGAGCGCGCTGGCGCAGGGGGTGCGGGCGATCGGGAAGCTGTCGTCCGCCCGGGGCGGGCGGCCCGCGGACCTCGCGCGTGAGCTGGGGATGCCGCCGTGGAAGATCGACCGTGTGCGGCAGCAGATGCGGGGGTGGACTCCGGACGGGGTCGCGCTCGCGCTGCGGGCCTGTGCGGAGGCTGACGCCGGGGTCAAGGGGGGCGGGGACGATCCCGAGTACGCGTTGGAGAAGGCGGTTGTCGCTGTGGCTCGGGCGGCGCGGGTTCGCCGTAGCTGACCTTTCCTGGCCGCTCGGCCTCGGGCAGGGCTACGCGCCCTGGCCACGCTGCCCCGCCGACCGCCCTGGCCCCGTCCTGGCCTGCCGGCCGCGCCCTGCCGGGTTGTCCTGACCGTGCTGGCTGCCCTGGCCCGGCCACGCCGGTTGACCTGGCCGTTCTGATGTCCTGCCGGGTTGCCCTGGGGTAGGCGCCGCCGCCCCCTGGTCGCGGGCCGTTCGCGTTCCGTCGCCCGTCGCCCGTCGGCCGTCGTCCTTCCATGGCCCCTCTACGGGTGAGTTCGGCACCGCCGGGCTACTTCGTCGTGGTTGCTCGCCGTCGCGGCGGGGTTTTTCTTCCCCAAGCCCGCCCCTTCCCGAAACTGGGGGCTCCGCCCCCAGCCCCCCGCCCCGGTCGCCCGCGTCGAAGCCCCAGCCCCGGCCTCGCCCCGGCCGCAGGCAGCTCCCGCAGGGTGGGGCGGGTGGACTCAGGCCCCGGCGGCGCCCCAGCCACCACCCCCACCACGCCGAAAACCCCGCCCCCCGCCCCGGAAAAGGGCGAGGAACGGGGTTCCGGTCACGCTGGGTGTGAGCTCGTACCCGCGTGGCGAACGCAGGCCGCGTACGAGCTCGGGGGCCGGTCGGGAGCGGATGAGAGAGGGCCCGCTCTGGTCCTTCCGGCGGTTACATCACGAGTCAGCCCTGGAGGGACGCGACCTTCGAAGCAAGCGCCGACTTCTTGTTGGCGGCCTGGTTCTTGTGGATGACGCCCTTGGAGACGGCCTTGTCCAGCTTGCGCGTGGACTCGCGCAGCGCGGCGGCGGCCTTCTCGACGTCACCCGCGGCAATGGCCTCGCGGGTCTTGCGGATCGACGTCTTCAGCGAGGACTTGACCGCCTTGTTGCGCAGCCGAGCCTTCTCGTTGGTCTTGTTCCGCTTGATCTGGGACTTGATGTTCGCCACGAAAGAGCCTTCTCAGGTTCAGGTACCGCTGGTTTCTCTGACATGCGCCTCGCGCTGAGAGGGCTACGAGACACAGCCGCCCACGATACCAGTCGCCGTCCTGGCGGCCCAAACCGATGTGCGCGGCCCGACCGTGGGACGATGGAGGCTACGTATCGATCCGACCCGAGGCATAAGGCGCCTCAAGAGACAGGACCCTGCGTGCCCGCGACCCCTAAGAATGTGCCCGAGCCGAGCCGCACCGACCCGGCTCTGATCCGCAATTTCTGCATCATCGCGCACATCGACCACGGCAAGTCCACGCTCGCCGACCGCATGCTCCAGCTGACCGGCGTGGTCGAGCAGCGCCAGATGCGCGCCCAGTACCTCGACCGCATGGACATCGAGCGTGAGCGCGGCATCACGATCAAGTCCCAGGCGGTGCGTCTGCCCTGGGCCCCCAGTGAGGGGCCGGACCAGGGCAGGACCCACATCCTCAACATGATCGACACCCCGGGCCACGTGGACTTCACGTACGAGGTCTCGCGGTCGCTCGCCGCGTGTGAGGGGACGGTCCTGCTCGTCGACGCCGCCCAGGGCATCGAGGCGCAGACCCTCGCCAACCTGTACCTGGCGATGGAGAACGACCTCAAGATCGTCCCGGTGCTCAACAAGATCGACCTGCCGGCCGCCCAGCCGGAGAAGTTCTCCGAGGAGCTCGCGAACCTCATCGGCTGCGACCCCGACGACGTCCTGAAGGTCTCCGCGAAGACCGGCCTGGGCGTCGAGGCGCTGCTCGACCGGGTCGTGGCCGAGGTCCCGGCGCCCGTCGGCGTCGCCGACGCCCCCGCCCGCGCGATGATCTTCGACTCGGTCTACGACTCATACCGCGGCGTGGTGACGTACGTCCGTGTCGTTGACGGCCAGCTCAACAAGCGTGAGCGGATCCGGATGATGTCGACCGGCGCGACGCACGAGCTGCTTGAGATCGGGACGAACTCGCCCGAGATGCTCGCCGCCGACGGCCTCGGCGTCGGCGAGGTCGGTTATCTGATCACCGGTGTGAAGGACGTCCGCCAGTCCAAGGTGGGTGACACGATCACCTCACTCAGCAAGGGCGCCACGGAGGCGCTCGGCGGCTACAAGGACCCGAAGCCGATGGTCTTCTCCGGCCTGTATCCGCTGGACGGCTCGGACTACCCGGAGCTGCGCGACGCCCTGGACAAGCTCCAGCTCAACGACGCCGCGCTGGTGTACGAGCCGGAGACCTCCGCCGCGCTCGGCTTCGGCTTCCGCGTGGGCTTCCTCGGCCTGCTGCACCTGGACGTGATCCGCGAGCGCCTGGAGCGCGAGTTCGGCCTCGACCTCATCGCCACCGCGCCGAACGTGGTCTACCGCGTCGTCATGGAGGACGGCACGGAGCACACGGTCACCAACCCGAGCGAGTTCCCCGAGGGGAAGATCGACGAGGTGCACGAGCCGGTGGTCCGGGCGACCATCCTCGCGCCCTCCGAGTTCATCGGCTCGATCATGGAGCTGTGCCAGAACCGGCGCGGCACGCTGCTCGGCATGGACTACCTCTCCGAGGACCGCGTCGAGATCCGCTACACGCTGCCGCTCGCGGAGATCGTCTTCGACTTCTTCGACCAGCTCAAGTCCAAGACCCGCGGCTACGCCTCGCTGGACTACGAGCCCACCGGCGAGCAGAGCAGCTCCCTGGTCAAGGTCGACATCCTGCTGCACGGCGACAAGGTCGACGCGTTCTCCGCGATCACGCACAAGGACCAGGCGTACGCGTACGGCGTGCGGCTCGTCGCCAAGCTGAGGGAGCTGATCCCGCGGCAGGCGTTCGAGGTGCCGGTGCAGGCGGCCATCGGCTCGCGGGTCATCGCCCGCGAGACCATCCGCGCCATCCGCAAGGACGTCCTCGCCAAGTGCTACGGCGGTGACATCTCGCGGAAGCGCAAGCTGCTGGAGAAGCAGAAGGAAGGCAAGAAGCGGATGAAGATGGTCGGCTCCGTGGAGGTCCCGCAGGAGGCCTTCATCGCGGTGCTCTCCAGCGACGAGAGCGCCAAGAAGAAGTAGCGGCGCCGTTCCAAGGGGTGCAGCCGTCCCGCGGGGTGCAGCCGTCCCACCGGCCTCGCGGCCCCGGCCGGTGCCCCTACGCTCAGCGAAAAGCGCTCTAAGCGCTCGTCCGCTCCGCGAAAAGCGCTCGTCCGTCGCCCGGACGGGCGCTTTTCGCGTGCCCGGACGGGCACCGCCGAGCCGCCCGCGCCGTCCCGCGCCGTCCCCAAAGACGGCTCAGAACCGCCGTGGCCAGGCGTTTCCGGCCCGTACGTGTCGGTGCTTCCCGCGGCCGGGGGAGTGCCGGGCCGGCCCGCGCTCCTCGTGGCCGCGGCCGCCGCCCGTGGCCCCTGCCGCGGAAAGTGACAGGCAGCAGCCCCTTACGCCGTGGACGCCTGGGCTCTACCCTGATCACTGCTCGGAGGTTACTCGCAAGTTAAACAACGTGCCTCGAGTGGCATCGGAGCAGAGCAGCCACACGCAGCCAGCCAGTAGGACGCACCGTAGCGGGCCCCGGAGGATGTCGTGAGCGACACACAGACCTTGATCGAGAACCGACCGCCTTCGGTGGCGCACCTCCTGCTGGAGCGCGTCGCGGCCACACCGGACGCCGAGGCGTACCGCTACCCCGTCCCCGCGGCCTCCGGCGAGGGCCCGGACGACTGGAAGTCGCTGAGCTGGGCGGAGGCCGCCGAGCGGGTCCACGCCGTCGCGGCCGGCCTGATCGACCTGGGGCTGCTGCCCGAGGACCGGGTCGCCCTCGCCTCCTCCACGCGGATCGAGTGGATCCTCGCCGACCTCGGCATCATGTGCGCGGGCGCCGCCACGACGACGGTCTACCCGCAGACCAACGCCGAGGAGTCCGCGTTCATCCTCGCCGACTCGGGCAGCCGGGTCCTGGTCGCCGAGAACGCCGAGCAGCTCGCCAAGGCGCGCGCGCAGCGGGAGAAGCTGCCCGAGCTGAGGCACGTCGTCGTCCTCGACGCCGAGGGCGCCGGGCCCGCCGACGACGACCCCGAGGGCTGGGTGCTCACGCTCGCCGAGCTGGAGGCGCGCGGCGCCGCCCACCTGGAGAAGAACCCGGACGCGGTCGAGCAGCGCATCAAGGCCATCCGGGCCGACCACCTCGCGACGATCATCTACACGTCGGGGACGACGGGCCGCCCCAAGGGGGTGCGCCTGCCGCACGACAACTGGTCGTACATGGCCAAGGCCATCGCGGCGACCGGGCTGCTCTCGGCCGACGACGTGCAGTACCTGTGGCTGCCGCTCGCGCACGTCTTCGGCAAGGTGCTCACCAGCGGCCAGATCGAGCTCGGCCACGTCACCGCCGTCGACGGCCGCGTGGACAAGATCATCGAGAATCTGCCGGTCGTGCAGCCCACGTACATGGCGGCCGTGCCGCGCATCTTCGAGAAGGTCTACAACGGCGCCGCGGCCAAGGCCCGGGCCGGCGGCAGCACCAAGTACAAGATCTTCCTGTGGGCGGCGGAGGTCGCCCGCGAGTACGCCAGGACCAGCCAGGACAACTTCCGCAGGACCGGCGTGGCCTCGGTGCCGTTCGGGCTCGGGGCCAAGCACAAGGTCGCCGACAGGCTCGTGTACGCGAAGCTGCGCGAGGCGTTCGGCGGGCGGCTGCGGGCGGCGGTGTCCGGCTCGGTGGCGCTCGCGCCGGACATCGGCTTCTTCTTCGCGGGCGCGGGCATCCACGTCCTGGAGGGCTACGGGCTCACCGAGACCTCCGCGGCCTCCTTCGTCAACCCCGGTGAGGCCTACCGCACCGGCACCGTCGGCAAGCCGCTGCCCGGCACCGAGGTGCGGATCGCGGACGACGGGGAGATCCTGCTGCGCGGCCCCGGCATCATGGAGGGCTACCACGGCCTGCCGGACAAGACCGCCGAGGTCCTGGAGCCCGACGGCTGGTTCCACACCGGGGACATCGGCGAGCTGTCCGCCGACGGCTATCTGCGGATCACCGACCGCAAGAAGGACCTGTTCAAGACCTCCGGCGGCAAGTACGTGGCGCCGACGGAGATCGAGGGCCGGTTCAAGGGCGTGTGCCCGTACGTCTCCAACGTCCTGGTGCTCGGCGCGGACCGGAACTTCTGCTCCGCCCTCATCGCCCTGGACGAGGCGGCCGTCATGGGCTGGGCGAAGGAGAACGGCCTGGACGGCAAGAGCTACGCCGAGGTCGTCGCCGACCCCGCCACCGTCGCCCTCGTCGACGGGTACGTGCAGCAGCTCAACGAGGGCCTCCAGCGCTGGCAGACCGTCAAGAAGTTCAAGCTGCTCCCGCGCGACCTCGACGTCGAGCACGGTGAGCTGACGCCCAGCCTCAAGCTGAAGCGCCCGGTCGTGGAGCGGGAGTTCAAGGGCCTGATCGAGGAGATGTACGCGGGCACGCGCGAGGCCTGAGTCACGCGCGGGGCGCGCACGCCCGCGCCCGGAACCCGGCGGACGCGCGCCACCGGGCCCCGGGCGCGACGCCCGGACGCGACGCCCGCGCGGGCCCCGGCGGGCGGGGTGGTCACGCGCCCCGTCCGCGCCGCATCTCCACGAGCAGTTCCTCCAGGTGCGTGAGCTGCCGCCGCAGGTCCGCCACGTCCGCGAGGGTGTTGTCCGCGAGGCGTCCCTCGATCGCGGACAGGCGCTGGGACAGCTCGTCGAAGTGCTCCTGCTCGCGCACCAGCATGTGTTCGAGCTGCTGGTTCTTGCGGTGCAGCTCCAGGAAGACGGTGACCTTCGCGCGCAGCACCCACGGGTCGAAGGGCTTGGTGAGGTAGTCGGCGGCGCCGGTGGCGTAGCCCCGGAAGGCGTAGCCCGCGTCGTTGTCCGTGCCCGTCAGGAAGATGATCGGGACGTCCTTCGTCTGGTCCAGGCGCTTGATGTTGGACGCGGTCTCGAAGCCGTCCATGCCCGGCATGCGGACGTCGAGGAGGATCACGGCGAACCGCTGCCGCAGCAGCGCCTTCATCGCCTCCTCGCCGGAACGGGCGCGGACCAGCGGTTCGTTGAGGGATCCCAGGACGGCCTCCAGGGCGACCAGGTTGTCCTCCATGTCGTCCACGAGGAGGATGCTGGCGCGCTCACTGACGGTGGCCTGTGTACTCATGGTGACGATGCCTCATTCGGTCGTCGGTGGAGCCGCGGTCTCGCCATGAGTGCCGCGCGGCTCCGCTTCGGTGGGTTCCGTGGGCCCCACGGGTCCCGTGTCGCCCGTGTCGCCCGTGTCGCCGGTGTCGACAGACTGCCCGGGCCCGACGGTCTCCGTGGGGGCGGACGCGTCCCGTACCGCCGGTTCGCCCTCCGGGTCCAGGAGGGCACAGACGACGGTGAGCAACTGGTCCACATCCACCGGTTTCGGTACGTAGTCGGTGGCTCCCTGCGAGATGGCCTTCTCGCGGTCGCCCGGCATGGCCTTGGCGGTCAGGGCCACGATCGGCAGCCCCGCCCAGCGAGGGGAGCGGCGGATGGCGGCGATGGTCTCATAACCGTCCATCTCCGGCATCATGATGTCCATCAGGATCAGGTCGGTGTCGGCGTTGCGCTCCAGCGTCTCGATGCCCTCGCGGCCGTTCTCCGCGTACAGGACGATCAGGCCGACGCGGCTCAGGACGTGGGTGAGCGCGAAGACGTTGCGGATGTCGTCGTCGACGATGAGGACGCGGCGGCCCGGCAGGATCCGGCCCGCGCGCCCGGCCTTCCACGCCTCGAGCTTGGTCGGCGCGGGCCAGTTGTCCTCCGGCTCGGACAGCGCCTGGGCCGACAGGGCCGTCTGGCTCTGCGGCCCGGGCGCCGGGAGCGCGCGCGAGGTCGCGTACGCCACGGCCGCCGCGCCGTGCCCGGGGTGCACCACCGGCACGTACAGCGTGAAGACGGAGCCCTCGCCGGGGCGGGACTGGGCGGTGATGCGGCCGCCGAGCAGGCCCGCGATCTCGCGGCTGATGGACAGGCCGAGGCCGGTGCCGCCGTACTTGCGGTTGGTGGTGCCGTCGACCTGCTGGAACGCCTCGAAGATCACGGGGAGCTGCTCGGGCGGGATGCCGATGCCGGTGTCCTTGACGGTGAAGCTGATCAGGTCGCCGCGGTCGCTGAGCATCGGGTCGGTGGACTGCTTGACGTGCTGGACGCTCAGCTCGACGCGGCCGTTGGCGGTGAACTTCACCGCGTTCGACAGCAGGTTGCGCAGGATCTGCTGGAGCCGCTGCTCGTCGGAGAACATCTCGCGCGGCACGTCCTGGCCGACCGTCACGTCGAAGGCGAGGCCGCGGTCGAGGGTGAGCGGGCGGAACGTGGCGTGCACGTAGTCCAGGACCTTGATCAGCGGCAGCTTCTTCGGGCGGACGTCCATGCGGCCCGCCTCGATCTTCGACAGGTCGAGGATGTCGTTGATCAGCTGGAGCAGGTCGGAGCCGGACCGGTGGATGGTGGTGGCGAACTGCACCTCCTGGTCGGAGAGGTTGCCGTCGGGGTTGTCGGAGAGCAGCCGGGCGAGGATCAGCAGCGAGTTCAGCGGGGTGCGCAGCTCGTGCGACATGTTCGCGAGGAACTCCGACTTGTACTGCGAGGAGGTGGCGAGCAGCGCCGCCTTCTCCTCCAGCTCGGCGTTGGAGCGGCGCAGCTCCGCCTGCTGGCGCTGGAGCTCGTCGGAGCGCTCCTGGAGCTGGGTGGCGAGCCGCTGGGACTCGCTGAGCAGGGACTCCGTACGGGAGTTGGCGATGATCGTGTTGATGGCGACGCCGATGGTGTTGACGAACTGGTCGAAGAACGCCAGGTGGACGTCGGAGAAGCGGGAGAACGTGGCCAGCTCGATCACGCCGAGCAGCTTGTCCTCGAAGAGGATCGGGATGATGACGACGCTCGCCGGGGACGCGTCGCCGAGCCCCGAGTGGATCTTGATGTAGTCGGGCGGCACCTCGTCGAGGAGGATGCGCTTCTTCTCCAGGGCCGCCTGGCGCACCAGGCCGTGCGCGGGCATGCCGCCGGTGTCGACGAGGAAGCCCTCCTCCTCGGTGCCGGAGCCCTGCGCCGAGCCGTACCCGGCGATGAAGGCGAGGCCCTTGGCGGGGGAAGTCTGCAGCGGGGCGGTGCCGTCGGCGTCCGGGTTGGCCAGGAAGAACGCGCCGTACTGGGCGTTCACCAGCGGTGTCAGCTCCCGCAGGATCAGGTCGGCGACCTCCATCAGGTCCCGGTGGCCCTGCATCAGGCCCGCGAGCCGGGCCAGGTTGGACTCCAGCCAGTCCTTGGCGCGGGTGGTCTCGCGCAGGTTGGACACCATCAGGTTGATGTTGTCCTTCAGCTCGGCGACCTCGCCGCGGGTCTCGACGGTGATGGACCGGGACATGTCGCCCTGCGCCACGGCGGAGGCGACCTCGGCGATGGCGCGGACCTGGGTGGTCAGGTTCAGCGCCAGTTCGTTCACGTTCGTGGTGAGGCGCTTCCAGGTGCCGTACACGCCCTCGACGCGGGCCTGGCCGCCGAGCTGCCCCTCGGAGCCGACCTCGCGGGCCACGCGGGTGACCTCCGAGGAGAACGAGGACAGCGTGTCCACCATGGTGTTGATGGTGGTCTTCAGCTCCAGGATCTCGCCGCGCGCGTCCACGTCGATCTTCTTGCTCAGGTCGCCCTGCGCCACCGCCGTCGCGACCTGGGCGATGTTGCGGACCTGCCCGGTGAGGTTGTCCGCCATGTAGTTGACGTTGTCGGTGAGGTCCTTCCACACGCCGGACACGCCGAGGACCTGGGCGCGCCCGCCGAGGCGGCCGTCGGTGCCGACCTCGCGGGCCACGCGGGTGACCTCGTCGGCGAAGGCGCGGAGCTGCTCCACCATCGTGTTGACGGTGTCCTTGAGCTCCAGGATCTCGCCGCGCGCCGTCACGGTGATCATCTTGGACAGGTCGCCGTTGGCGACGGCGGTGGTCACCTGGGCGATGTTGCGCACCTGGGAGGTGAGGTTCGACGCCATGAAGTTGACGTTGTCCGTCAGCTCCTTCCAGACGCCGGACACGCCGCGCACCTGCGCCTGGCCGCCGAGGTTGCCCTCGGTGCCGACCTCGCGGGCGACGCGGGTGACCTCGTCGGCGAAGGCGGAGAGCTGGTCGACCATCGTGTTGATCGTCGACTTCAGCTCAAGGATCTCGCCCTTCGCCTCGACGGTGATCTTCTTCGACAGGTCTCCCTGGGCGACGGCCGTCGACACGAGCGCGATGTTGCGCACCTGCGAGGTGAGGTTGTCCGCCATGAAGTTGACGTTGTCGGTGAGGTCCTTCCACACGCCGCTGACGCCGCGTACGTGGGCCCGGCCGCCGAGGTTGCCCTCGGTGCCGACCTCGCGGGCGACGCGGGTGACCTCGTCGGCGAAGGCGGAGAGCTGGTCGACCATCGTGTTGACGGTGTCCTTGAGCTCCAGGATCTCGCCGCGCGCGTCCACGGTGATCTTCTGGCTCAGGTCGCCGTTGGCGACGGCGGTGGTCACCTGGGCGATGTTGCGCACCTGGGAGGTGAGGTTCGACGCCATGAAGTTGACGTTGTCCGTGAGGTCCTTCCACACCCCGGACACCCCGCGCGCCTGGGCCCGCCCGCCGAGCCGGCCCTCCGTACCCACCTCGCGGGCCACCCGCGTGACCTCGGCGGCGAACGCGGACAACTGCTCGACCATGGTGTTCACGGTGAGCTTCAGCTCGAGCAGCTCACCGGTGGCCTCGACGGTGACCGTGCGGGTCAGGTCGCCCTGCGCCACGGCCGTCGTGACCAGGGCGATGTCGCGGACCTGCGCGGTCAGGCGCGAGGCCATCGTGTTCACCGCCTCCGTCACGTCCCGCCAGCTCCCCGACAGGCCCCGGACCTTGGCCCGGCCGCCCAGCCGGCCCTCGGTGCCGACCTCCCGGGCCACCCGCGTGACCTCGCCGGTGAACAGGGAGAGCTGGTCGACCATGGTGTTCACGGCGCGGCCGAGGCGCCGCAGGTCCCCCCGCAGCTCCCGGGACCCGTCGTGCAGGTCGACGCGCTGGGTGAGGTCGCCGCCCGCCACCGCGTTCAGCACCCGGGTGGCGTTCGTGGCGGGCGCGACCAGGGAGTCCAGGAGCGAGTTCACCTCGATGACCCGGGTCGCCCAGCTCCCCTGGCCCGGGCTCGCCGTGAACCGCTCGTCGAGCCGCCCGTGGCGCACCATCTCGCGGCGCACGCGGTGGAGTTCGGAGTCGAAGTGGGTGGAGCGGTCGACGAGCTCGTTGAAGACGCCGATGAGCTCGGCCGTCAGGCCCGAGCCGATCAGCGGTGCCTTCACGAAGTTCCCGTCCCGCGCGGCCCGCATGGCCGCGAGCAGCGTCCGCAGGTCGGCCGATTCGGCCGAGTCGGTGCCGTCGCCCCGGCCTGCCGCCTCGCCCGCCCGGCCGCCGGGAGCCGGGCCGGACCCGCCCGGCGTACGCGGACCGGGGGCCGGGAGCGCCGCGGACGCCGGGAGTGCCGCGGACGCCGGAGGCGGCGGCGACGCGGCGCCGAGGGCGGCGGGCTGGGACGGAATCCGGCCACGCCGCGACCTGGACGCGCCCGGGGCGTCGGCGGAGGGAGGGTGCGGAAGGGGGCCGGGGGCTTTCGCGGAGGCGGGCGCCGAGGTCCGGGCGGAATCCCCTGTTTCGGCCGATGCCGGAATCTGACCGTGTCCGGCCCCGGGCGTAGCACTGTTCTCACTCATGATGGCCCACTTCGGTGACTCGGCGCTTATGGGCCCAGTCAGTCTGTCACTCTGTCCGTGTCGCCTGAGGCGTATTCGTCCGAACTGCTCAGGAGCCGCACCGTGGGGGCCATTCCGATGCAACGGGAGACCGCGTTCCGCGCCTCCGCCGAGCCCGGGGGGCGCCCCGGGCAGTCGCCGGTGGTCCGCACCTCCCTGCCCGGAAACCCGCTTGCGCCCTCCGCCGCGCGTCGGTTCATGCGCGCGGCGCTCGCCGACTGGGCGGAGCTCGCGGCGCCCGCCGCCGCCGGGATCGGCGACCGGCTCGCCAACGACGCGGTCCTTGTGGTCAGCGAACTGGTGACGAACGCGGTGGTCCACGCGGGCACGTCCGTGGAGATCCTGTGCCGCCTTGACGGGGCGGCGGCGACCGAGGACGCCGTCGACGTCGTGGTCATCGAGGTCTCCGACCACCACCCCGCCCGCGCCGTCCGCAGCACGCCGCGCGCCCCGAAGCCCGACATCCCCGAGTACGGCCGCGGCCTGCACCTCGTCGCCACGCTCGCCGAGTCCTGGGGCATCACGTACCGCTCGGGCACCAAGACGGTCTGGGCGCGGCTGCCCGTGGACGGCGAGCAGATCCTCGCCGGCCTGCCCGAGGCCGAGCCGCACACCGGCGACCGGGCGGTCCAGCGCAGCCTGCGCGCCGCGGAGATCCTCGCCCCGCTCCCCAAGCGCGCCCCGCACGACGCGGAGTGGGTCAACCGGGGTGCGCTGACGTTCCTCGCCGAGGCCTCGGACCTGCTCGCCGGGCAGTTCGACGAGAACCTGGTCGCCGCCCTCGCCGGGCAGCTCCTCGTGCCGCGGCTCGCCGACTGGTGCGCGGTCTGGCTCGACGACGAGGCGGAGTCCGCCGGGCGCCTGGCGGGCGACCGCGCGCCGGGCACGCGCCTCGCGCGCGTGTGGCACACCAGCGAGCAGCGGATAGAGGAGCTGCGCCAGCTCCTGGAGAAGGAGCCGCCGCGCCTCGCCGACCCGGCGGGCCCCGGCGCGGTCCCGGTGCCCTGGCCCGGCGAGGCCGTCGCCGGCACGACCGGCGGCGCGGCCGTCGCCTACCGCCTGCTGGCGGGCGGCCGGCAGCTCGGCACGCTGGTGATAGGGCGGGCCGGGCTCGCCCGCTTCGCCGACGAGGTCACCGGCCTCGTCGAGGACTTCTGCCGCCGCGTCGCCCTCGCCATCGGCGCCGCCCGCCGCTACCAGCGCCAGGCCACCATCAGCCGCGTCCTCCAGCGCGGCCTGCTGCCGAGCGCCGTCGCGGAGATCCCCGGCGTGCAGAGCGGCATCGTGTACGAGCCGCGTGAGCAGGGCGGCCCGGGCGGCGACTTCTACGACGTGTTCCAGGCGGGGCGCGGCCGCTGGTGCTTCGCCCTCGGCGACGTCCAGGGCAAGGGCCCCGAGGCAGCCGTCGTCATCGGCCTCGCCCGGCCCTGGCTGCGGCTGCTCGCCCGCGAGGGCTACGAGGTCGCCGAGGTCCTCGACCGCCTGAACCAGCTCCTCCTCGACGACGCCACCGAGGCCGCGGACGCGGCGGCGGCCGTCATGGCCGTCGCGGGCGGCCAGGGCGTGCCGCCCGAGGGGACCACCGCGCGCTTCCTGTCCCTCCTGTACGGCGAGCTCGTCCCCCACGAGGACGGGGTGCACTGCACCGTGGCGAGCGCCGGGCACCCGCTGCCGCTGCTCCTGGACACCGCGGGGCAGGTGCGGGCCGCGGCCGAGCCGCAGATGCTCCTCGGCGTCGTCGACGACGAGACGTACGTCAGCCAGACCTTCGACCTGCGCCCCGGCGACACGCTGCTGTGCGTCACGGACGGCGTGACCGAGCGCCGCGCGGGCGGGCGCCTCTTCGACGACGGCGACGGCCTCGCCGCGGCCCTCGCGGGGTGCGCGGGCCTGGACGCCGCCCTGGTGGCGGAGCGCGTCCGCCGCCTCGTCCACGAGTTCTCCAGCCGGCCGCCCGACGACGACCTGGCCGTGCTGGTCCTCCAGGCGCGCTGAGCGGTCCCCCAGGCTCCCGGGCCCTCAGGCTCCCGGGCCCTCAGGCCCCCGGCCCCCCAGGCCCGCAGGCCCGCTGCCGGACGCGCAACGGGCCCCGACATCCGGGGTCGCGCGGGCCCCGCGCCCCCGGGAAACGGAGCGGAACAGGGGAAACGCGGCGCGGCCGCATAATGGAACGCATGCCTTCCGCTCTCCCCGACGGGGAACCCGTGCCCCAGGACGGGGCGCTTCCCCCCGCCGCCCTCGCGGGGACGGCACCGCTCGGCTTCTACCTGCACGTGCCGTACTGCGCCACCCGCTGCGGCTACTGCGACTTCAACACCTACACCGCCACCGAGCTGCGCGGCACCGGCGGCGTCCTCGCCTCCCGCGACAACTACGCCGACACCCTCGCCGAAGAGGTCCGCCTGGCCCGCAAGGTCCTCGGCGACGACCCGCGCCCGGTCCGGACCGTCTTCGTCGGCGGCGGCACGCCCACGCTGCTGGCCGCCGACGACCTGGTGCGGATGCTGCGCGCGATCCGGGACGAGTTCGGCCTCGCCGACGACGCGGAGATCACCACGGAGGCGAACCCGGAGTCCGTGGACCCGGCGTACCTCAGCACGCTGCGCGAGGGCGGCTTCAACCGGATCTCCTTCGGCATGCAGAGCGCCCGGCAGCACGTCCTGAAGGTCCTCGACCGCACGCACACCCCCGGCAGGCCCGAGGCCTGCGTCGCCGAGGCGCGCGCGGCGGGCTTCGACCACGTGAACCTGGACCTGATCTACGGCACCCCCGGCGAGAGCGACGACGACTGGCGGGCCTCCCTCGACGCGGCCGTCGGCGCCGGGCCCGACCACGTGTCGGCGTACGCCCTGATCGTCGAGGAGGGCACGCAGCTCGCCCGCCGCATCCGGCGCGGCGAGGTCCCCATGACGGACGACGACGAGCACGCCGACCGCTACCTGATCGCCGAGGAGACCCTCTCGGCCGCCGGGTTCCAGTGGTACGAGGTGTCGAACTGGGCCACCTCCGAGGCCGGCCGCTGCCTGCACAACGAGCTGTACTGGCGGGGCGCCGACTGGTGGGGCGCGGGCCCCGGCGCGCACAGCCACGTCGGGGGCGTGCGCTGGTGGAACGTGAAGCACCCCGGCGCGTACGCCGCCGCCCTCGCCCAGGGGCGTTCGCCCGGGGCCGGGCGGGAGGTCCTGGCGGACGAGGACCGGCGCGTCGAGCGGATCCTCCTGGAGCTGCGGCTGCGGGAGGGGTGCCCGCTGGGCCTCCTCAAAGAGCAGGGCCTGGCGGCGTCGCGCCGCGCTCTGGCGGACGGGCTGCTCGACCCGGGGCCGTACGAGGAGGGGCGGGCGGTGCTGACCCTGCGGGGGCGGTTGCTCGCGGACGCGGTGGTGCGGGACCTGGTGGACTGAGGGGGCTCTCCCACCCGCCCGCCCTCTCGGGGCTGCCGCCCCGGGGCCCGTGTTTCGGCTGGGGCTGCGCCCCTTTCCCCGCTCCATAGGCGCTCCGCGCCTCGTCCTCAAACGCCGGACGGGCTGAGTGCCCACTGGTCGTCCCGCCGTTGCTGATCGCCGGGTGGGCCGACGGTGGCTACGGGGCGGTCACGAAGTCGATCAGCTCCTCCACTCGACCCAGCAACGCCGGCTCCAGGTCCTTGTAGCTGCGCACCGAGCCCAGGATGTGCTGCCAGGCGGCGCCCGTGTTCTCCGGCCAGCCGAGGGCGCGGCACACCCCGGTCTTCCAGTCCTGGCCGCGTGGGACGCGGGGCCAGGACGCGATGCCCAGGGACGACGGCTTCACCGCCTCCCAGATGTCGATGTAGGGGTGGCCGACCACCAGCGCGTGCGGGCTGGAGACCTCCGCCGCGATGCGGAACTCCTTCGAGCCGGGCACCAGGTGGTCGACCAGGACCCCGAGGCGCGCGTCCGGCCCGGGGGAGAACTCGGCCACGATCGCGGGCAGGTCGTCGACGCCCTCCAGGTACTCGACGACGACGCCCTCGATGCGCAGGTCGTCGCCCCACACCTTCTCCACGAGTTCCGCGTCGTGGCGCCCCTCCACGTAGATGCGCCCGGCGCGCGCCACCCGCGCCCGCGCGCCCGGTACCGCGATCGAGCCGGACGCGGTGCGCGCGGGGCGCCGGGGCGCCGCGGCCGTCGGGCGGACGAGGGTGACGACCCTGCCCTCCAGGAGGAAGCCGCGCGGCACCATCGGGAAGACGCGGTGCTTGCCGAAGCGGTCCTCCAGGGTCACCGTCGGGCCCTCGGCGGTCTTCTCACAGCGGACCACGGCTCCGCAGAACCCGGTCCCCACCTCCTCCACCACCAGATCGGCCTCGGCGGGCACCTCCGGGACGGGGGCCGACTTCTTCCACGGGGGAGTGAGATCCGGGTTGTAGCTGCGCATTCGACAGACGGTAGGACATCGGGTGACGTTCCGTCACTCCACGGGGCGGGTGTCCCGTCGTGCAGGACCCGCGGGAGCCCCGGAACCGCCCGGCCCGGTGGCCCGGTGGGTCAGCCCGTGGCGAAGCGCCGCGCCAGTTCCTCCCGTTGGGCGCGGACGAACGCCGCGTCCACCGCCGCCCCGTGCCCCGGCACGTACACCGCGTCCTCGCCGCCCAGGGCGAGCAGCCGGTCGAGGGCGGCGGGCCACCGGCCCGGCACCGCGTCGGGTCCGGCCTGCGGCTCCCCGGACTCCTCGACGAGGTCGCCGCAGAAGACGACATCGGGCTCGCCGGGCACCAGGACCGCCAGATCGTGTCCGGTGTGCCCGGGGCCGGCGTTCGCGAGCAGCACCTGGACCCCGCCGAGGTCCAGCGTCCACTCGCCGCCCACCAGGTGCCGGGGGCGGACCAGCAGGTCGGCGGCCTCGGCGGCGGCGCGCCCGTCCAGGCCGTGCGCGACGGCGTCCGCGCGCAGCTCGTCGCGGCCCCGGTCGAGGACCGCGTCGACGCCGGCCGCGCCGAACACCTCGACCCCCGCGAACGCCGCCGCCCCCAGGACGTGGTCGAAGTGCGGGTGCGTCAGCGCGAGATGCGTCACGCGGCGGCCGCCACCGAGCAGCCGCCGGGCCTCGGCGCGCAGCTCCGCGCCCTCCCGCAGGCTGGACCCGGCCTCGATCATCAGCGCGGCGTCGTCGCCGGCGACCAGGCCGGCGGTGCAGTCCCAGACGGGCAGCCGCCGCCGTCCCACGCGGGGCGCGAGCCGTTCCCAGCCCGCCGTGCGCCAGTCCGGCGCCGGGGTGGCAGGTGCGTTCATACGGCGACGCTAACGCCCTCCGGGACGACGGGCAGCCGTTACCCCCGGCCACACGTGGGCATGACGACAGGGGTCGGCCCTTGCCGGGGCTATACCCACCGGCCGTACACTGGCTCGACGAAGGTTTGGCACTCGCATGTGGTGAGTGCCAGGGTGGGGCCGCCGCGGGGGCTCGGGACGAGGGACGACGCTGGAGGTGTGCGCGATGCTGAGTGAACGCAGGCTTGAGGTGCTGCGCGCCATCGTCCATGACTACGTCGGCACGCAGGAGCCCGTCGGCTCCAAGGCGCTCACCGAGCGTCACAGCCTGGGCGTCTCCCCGGCCACGGTCCGTAACGACATGGCGGCGCTGGAGGAGGAGGGGTTCATCGCCCAGCCGCACACCAGTGCCGGGCGCATCCCCACCGACAAGGGGTACCGGCTGTTCGTGGACAAGCTGGCGGGCGTCAAGCCGCTGAGCGCCCCCGAGCGCCGGGCGATCCAGAACTTCCTCGACGGCGCCGTCGACCTGGACGACGTCGTGGGCCGTACGGTGCGGCTGCTCGCGCAGCTCACCCGGCAGGTCGCGGTGGTGCAGTACCCGTCCCTGACGCGGTCGACGGTGCGCCACGTGGAGTTGCTGTCGCTCGCCCCGGCCCGGCTCATGCTGGTCCTGATCACGGACACGGGGCGGGTCGAGCAGCGCATGATCGACTGCCCGGCGCCGTTCGGTGAAACGTCTCTCGCGGACCTGCGCGCCCGGCTGAACAGCCGGGTCGCGGGCCGTCGTTTCACGGACGTGCCGCAGCTCGTTCAGGACCTGCCCGACTCCTTCGACAAGGAGGACCAGGCCACGGTGGCGACAGTCCTGTCCACCCTCCTCGAGACCCTGGTCGAGGAGAACGAGGAGCGGATGATGATCGGCGGCACCGCCAATCTCACCCGCTTCGGACATGACTTCCCTCTCACGATCCGGCCGGTCCTCGAGGCCCTGGAGGAACAGGTCGTCCTCCTCAAGTTGCTGGGCGAGGCCACGGATTCGGGCATGACCGTGAAGATCGGTCACGAGAACGCCCATGAGGGGCTCAGCTCCACGTCCGTGGTCTCCGTCGGCTACGGTTCGGGAGGCGAGGCAGTGGCCAAGCTCGGCGTGGTCGGACCGACCCGCATGGACTATCCGGGAACGATGGGAGCAGTACGCGCAGTGGCACGTTACGTCGGACAGATCCTGGCGGAGTCGTAAGTGGCCACGGACTACTACGCCGTACTCGGCGTGCGCCGCGACGCTTCCCAGGACGACATCAAGAAGGCCTTCCGGCGGCTCGCCCGCGAGCTGCACCCGGACGTCAACCCCGATCCGAAGACGCAAGAGCGCTTCAAAGAGATCAACGCCGCTTACGAGGTGCTCTCGGACCCGCAGAAGAAGCAGGTCTACGACCTCGGCGGTGACCCGCTGTCCCAGTCGGGCGGCGGCGGTGCGGGCGGTTTCGGAGCCGGTGGCTTCGGCAACTTCTCGGACATCATGGACGCGTTCTTCGGTACGGCGGCGCAGCGCGGGCCGCGCTCGCGCACCCGCCGCGGCCAGGACGCCATGATCCGCCTGGAGATCGACCTCGACGAGGCGGCCTTCGGCACGACCAAGGACATCCAGGTCGACACGGCCGTCGTCTGTACGACGTGCTCCGGCGAGGGCGCCGCGCCCGGCACCTCCGCGCAGACCTGTGACATGTGCCGGGGCCGCGGTGAGGTGTCCCAGGTCACGCGGTCCTTCCTGGGCCAGGTCATGACCTCGCGGCCGTGCCCGCAGTGCCAGGGCTTCGGCACCGTGGTGCCCAACCCCTGCCCGGAGTGCGCGGGCGACGGCCGCATCCGGTCCCGCCGGACGCTCACGGTGAAGATCCCGGCCGGTGTGGACAACGGCACGCGGATCCAGCTCGCGGGCGAGGGCGAGGTCGGCCCGGGCGGCGGCCCGGCGGGCGACCTGTACGTGGAGATCCACGAGCTCCCGCACCCCGTCTTCCAGCGGCGCGGCGACGACCTGCACTGCACCGTCACCATCCCGATGACAGCGGCGGCGCTCGGTACGAAGGTGCCGCTGGAGACGCTGGACGGGGTCGAGGAGGTCGACATCCGGCCGGGCACGCAGTCCGGGCAGTCGATCCCGCTGCACGGGCGGGGTGTCACCCACCTGCGCGGTGGGGGGCGCGGCGACCTGATCGTGCACGTGGAGGTCCTCACGCCCACGAAGCTCGACCCCGAGCAGGAGCGGCTGCTGCGCGAGCTGGCCAAGGCCCGCGGCGAGGAACGCCCCACGGGCCAGTTCCAGCCGGGCCAGCAGGGCCTCTTCTCCCGCCTGAAGGACGCGTTCAACGGGCGGTAGCGCCTCGAACGGGCGGGCCCCGGCTCTTGGGTGCGCAGCACTTGAGGGCCGGGGCCCGCCCTTGTCCCGGCAGACGGCGGTCAAGCGCTCCGCGTCGGGGCCGGGCGGGCGAAAGCCGGGGTGGTACGGGTGGGCGGGTGGGAAAGAATCCGGCCGCGGCAGCGGCAGGGAAGTACCCCGCACAAGGCGCCCCCGCCAGACGTGGCACGATGCCTCCCATGCCCTCCCCACCCCAAGCCCTCTGTCGCCACCCGATCGTGCAGGCCCCGATGGCGGGCGGCGCCTCGACACCGCGGCTCGCGGCGGCCGTCAGCGAGGCCGGGGGGCTCGGTTCGCTCGCGGCCGGGTACAAGACCGCCGACGGGATGTACCAGGAGATCAAGCAGGTCAGAAGCCTGACGTCGCGCCCCTTCGGGGTGAATCTCTTCATGCCGCAGCCGGAGTACGCCGACCCGGCCGCCGTCGAGGTGTACCGCAACCAGCTCGCCGGCGAGGCCACCTGGTACGAGACCGAGCTCGGCGACACCGACGTCAAGCGCGACGACGGCTACGAGGCCAAGCTGGCGATCCTGCGCGACGACCCGGTGCCCCTGGTGTCGTTCACGTTCGGCTGCCCGACGCGCAAGGAACTGCAGGCCCTCGCCCGGGTCGGCACCACGACCGTCGTCACGGTCACCACGCCCGAGGAGGCGCTCGCCGCGCAGGACGCCGGCGCCGACGCCGTGTGCGTACAGGGCGTCGAGGCGGGCGGCCACCAGGGCACGCACCGGGACAACCCGGAGACGGACCGGGCCGGGATCGGCCTGCTGAGCCTGCTCACGCAGGTGAGGGAGGCCGTACGGCTGCCCCTGATCGCCACCGGCGGCCTGATGCGGGGCGCGCAGATCGCCGCGGTGCTCGCCGCGGGCGCGGACCTCGCGCAGCTCGGCACGGCGTTCCTGGTCACCCCGGAGTCCGGCGCGCACGCCCTGCACAAGCAGGCCATGACCGACCCGCGGTTCGTCCGCACGGAGCTGACCCGCGCCTTCTCGGGCCGCCCCGCGCGCGGCCTCGTCAACCGCTTCCTGCGCGAGCACGGCCCGTACGCGCCCGCCGCCTACCCGCAGGTCCACTACCTGACGGCCGGCCTGCGCAAGGCGGCGGCCAAGGCCGGCGACCCGCAGGCCATGGCGCTGTGGGCGGGCCAGGGCCACCGCCTTGCGCGGGAGCTGCCCGCGGCCGAGCTGGTGGAGGTGCTCGTGGCCGAGCTCGACGCGGCGCGGTCCGCCCCGGCGGGGTCCGCCCCGGCCGGGCCCGACGAGGCCGGGCGCGGTGCGGACGGTGCGGCATGACGGCGCCGGTGTTCGTCGTCGACGGCTTCGCGGGCGCCGCGCCGGGACGTACGTACGTACTCGAAGGCCCCGAGGGGCGCCACGCGGTGTCCGTGAAGCGGCTGCGCGCCGGTGAGGACGTCGTGCTCACCGACGGCGCCGGGAGCTGGGCGCACGGCACGGTCGCCGGCACCGAGGGCAAGGACCGGCTGCTCGTCGCCCTCGACGGCGACGGCGTACGGGAAGAGGAACCGCAGAGCCCGCGGATCACCGTCGTCCAGGCCCTGCCCAAGGGGGACCGCGGGGAACTCGCCGTGGAGACCATGACGGAGACCGGCGTGGACGCGGTCGTGCCGTGGGCCGCCGCCCGCTGCATCACGCAGTGGAAGGGCGAGCGCGGCCTGAAGGCGCTCGGCAAGTGGCGGGCGACGGCCCGCGAGGCGGGCAAGCAGTCGCGCCGGGTCCGCTTCCCCGAGGTCGCCGAGCCCGCCACCACCAAGCAGGTCGCCGCGCTGCTCGCGGACGCCGACTTCGCGGGCGTCCTGCACGAGGAGGGCAGCGAGCCGCTGGCCACGGCGGAGCTGCCCGCTTCCGGGCACATCGTGCTCGTCGTGGGCCCGGAGGGCGGCGTGTCCCCCGAGGAGCTGAAGGTGTTCGCCGAGGCGGGCGCCCGGCCGTACCGCCTCGGCCGCAGCATCCTGCGTACGTCGACCGCGGGCACCGCGGCCACCGCCCTGCTCCTCGGCCGCACGGGCCGCTGGTCCTGACGGCGCCCGGCGGGGGCGCCGGGCCGGGGACCGGGGCGCTCGGACAGCGCCCCGCGCCCCGTATCCGGCGCCCCGCGCCCCCGTGCGCCGGGGCCCGCTGGACAGATGGCCGCAAGCGGTCTACCGCGGCGCCCTTACCGGTGGCACCCTGCCGCTCATGGGGGCTGTGAGGCGGTTACCGCGAACGGGCCAACTCCCGCGTGTGGCGGGCCGGTCGGCGAGACGGCGCGCCCTGGCGGCCGTGGCCGCCGCGGGGGCCGCCGGGCTCGCCCTGGTGGCCTGCGACCCCGTCGAGGGCGACATGAGCACCTCCGCCATCGCCGTCACCACCGACAAGACGGGCACCGCCGAACTGGAGCGGCAGCACCTCGACGTGGCCTGGCTCAACTGCACGGCGTCGTTCGTGAACAAGGGGGACGGCGCCGACGACCGCACCGCGAAGGACGAGCCGCGCGAGGCGGAGGTCGACTGCCAGGGCAAGTCCAAGGGCGACGACGGCGAGCAGGACATCACCGTCAAGGGCCGCGTCACCGAGGTCGTCAACGGGCGCTGCGTCCGCGGGAACCTGGTCGCGCGCGTCGAGGGGAAGGAGTGGTTCCGCGCCGACGTGCTCGGCAACTGCGCGGGCGGCGGCGGCAACGACGGCGACCACGGCGACGGCGACCACGGCAACGGCGACCACGGCAACGGGGACAACGGGGACGACGGCCATGACGACCCGCCCGTCACCCACGACCCCGACCCCGACCCGGAGGAGCCGGAGGAGCCCGCGCCCACCGCCACCGTCACCGTGACCGAGCGGCCGGACCCCACGTGCGACTGCTATCCGGGCAAGTGATCCAAAGCGGTGCCCCGGGCGCCTCCGCCTGCTTAGGCTGACGGTGTGACACAGCCTGCCTACCTCCGGTTTCCGCACCCGCACGGCGAGTTGATCGCCTTCACCGCCGAGGACGACGTCTGGGTCGCGCCTCTCGACGGCGGTCGCGCCTGGCGGGTCAGCGCCGACGACACGCCCGTCAGCCACCCGCGGATCTCCCCCGACGGCACCACCGTCGCGTGGACGTCGACCCGCGACGGGGCGCCCGAGGTGCACGTCGCGCCCGTCGACGGCGGCCCCTCCAGACGCCTGACGTACTGGGGCGGCTCCATGACGTCCGTCCGCGGCTGGACACCCGACGGGCGGGTCCTCGTGGTCGGCGCCCACGGCCAGGCCTCCTTCCGCCGCACCTGGGCGCACGCCGTCCCGCTCGACGGCGGGCCCGCCGAGAGGCTCCCGTACGGCGTCGTCGGCGGCGTCGCCCACGGCCCCGACGGCCAGGTCCTGCTGCTGTCCGCGCCGATGGGCCGCGAGGCCGCCTGGTGGAAGCGGTACCGCGGCGGCACCGCGGGCAAGCTGTGGATCGGCACGGCCCCCGGCACACAGCCCGAACCCGGTACGGAGCCCGCCCCCGGCAAGCAGCCCGAACCCGGCGCGAGGAAGCCCGAGCCCGGCACGGACCCCGGCGCGCAGGACGGCACGGACCCCGCCGACGGCCACCGCTTCGTCCGCCTCCACGCCGGCCTGGACGGCAACATCGAGTACCCCTTGTGGGTCGGCGGCCGCGTCGCCTTCCTCTCCGACCACGAGGGCGTCGGCGCGCTCTACTCCTCCCTGCCCGACGGCACGGACCTGCGCCGCCACACCCCGCTCGAAGGCTTCTACGCCCGGCACGCCGCCACCGACGGCACCCGGGTCGCGTACGCCTGCGCCGGTGAGCTGTGGCTCCTGGACGACTTGGCGGACGCCGCGCCGCGCCGCCTCGGCATACGGCTCGGCGGCCAGCGCGCCGACCTCCAGCCGCGCCCCGTCAACGCCGCCCGCTGGTTCGGGGCCGCCGCGCCCGACCACACCGGCCGCGGCAGCGCCGTCTCGGTGCGCGGCGCCGTGCACTGGGTCACCCACCGCGAGGGGCCCGCCCGCGCGCTCGCCGCCGCGCCCGGCGTACGGGCCCGGCTCCCGCGCACGTTCCGCGTGGACGGCGAGGAGCACGTGGTGTGGGTGACGGACGCCGAGGGCGACGACGCCCTGGAGTTCGCGCCCGCCACCGGCCTTGCCCCCGGCGCCACCCCGCGCCGCCTCGCCGCCGGGCAGCTCGGCCGCGTCCTCGCGCTCGCCGTGGCGCCCGACGGCAGCCGCGCCGCCGTCGCCTCCCACGACGGCCGGGTGCTGCTCGTGGAGCGCGAGAGCGGCGAGGTCCGCGAGGTCGACCGGGCCGAACACGGCGACGCCACCGGCCTGGTGTTCTCGCCGGACTCCGCGTGGCTCGCCTGGTCCCACCCCGGGCCGCGCCCGCTGCGCCAGCTCAAGCTCGCCAACACCGGCGACCTGTCGGTGTCGGAGGCCACCCAGCTCCGCTTCCGCGACTACAGCCCGGCGTTCACGCTCGACGGCAAGCACCTGGCCTTCCTGTCCGCGCGCGCCTTCGACCCCGTCTACGACGACCACGTCTTCGACCTCGCCTTCGTCGGCGGCGCCCGGCCGCACCTGCTCACCCTCGCGGCCACGACGCCCTCGCCGTTCGGGCCCCAGCGCCACGGCCGCGCCTTCGACTCCTCCGACGGGCCGCACGCCGAGACCCCCGACAGCGAGGGCTCCCCGGTCACCCGCATCGACCTCGACGGGCTCCCCGAGCGCGTCGTGCCGTTCCCCGTCGAGGCCGCCCGCTACAGCACGCTGCGGGCCGCCAAGGACGGCCTGCTGTGGCTGCGCCACCCGGTGCGCGGCGTGCTCGGCGCCTCCCGCGCCACCCCCTCGCGGCCCGAGCCGTGCTCGGCCCTGGAGCGCTACGACTTCGGCCAGCGCCGCGTGGAGGAACTCAGCGGCGACGCCGACCACTTCGCGGTCACCGGCGACGGCAAGCGCGTCCTGCTGTGGGCCGACGGCAAGTTCAAGGTGGTGCCCAGCGACCGGCGCGCCTCCGGCGACGAGGACAGCGACACGAACATCACCGTCGACCTCGGCCGGGTCCGCCAGGACGTCGACCCGGCCGCCGAGTGGCGGCAGATGTACGCCGAGGCGGGCCGGCTGATGCGGGACAACTTCTGGCGGCCCGACATGGGCGGCGTCGACTGGGACGGCGTCCTGGAGCGCTACCGGCCGGTCCTGGACCGCGTCGCCACCCACGACGACCTCGTCGACCTGCTCTGGGAGGTCCAGGGCGAACTGGGCACCTCGCACGCCTACGTGGTGCCGCGCGGCGCCCGCGGCAGCCGCCAGGGCCTGCTCGGCGCGGACCTCGCGCGCGGCGCGGACGGCCTGTGGCGGGTGGAGCGCGTGCTGCCCTCCGAGACCTCCGACCCGGCGGCCCTGTCCCCGCTCGCCGCGCCCGGTGTCGCCGTGCGCGCGGGCGACGCGATCCTCGCCGTGGGCGGGCGCCCCGTCGACCCCGTGACCGGGCCGGGCCCGCTGCTCGTCGGCACCGCGGGCAAGCCCGTGGAGCTGACCGTGTCCCCGGCGGGCGGCGGCGACCCCCGGCACGCGGTGGTGGTCCCCGTGGACGACGAGGAGCCGCTGCGCTACCACGCGTGGGTCGCCGACCGCCGCGCCTACGTCCACGAGCGCTCCGGTGGCCGCCTCGGCTACCTCCACGTGCCCGACATGCAGGCCCCCGGCTGGGCGCAGATCCACCGCGACCTGCGGATCGAGGTCGCCCGCGAGGGCCTGGTCGTGGACGTCCGGGAGAACCGCGGCGGGCACACCTCGCAGCTCGTCGTGGAGAAGCTGGCCCGGCGCATCGTCGGCTGGGACCTGCCGCGCGGCTCTGGCCCCAACAGCTACCCCGGGGACGCCCCGCGCGGGCCCGTCGTCGCCGTCGCCAACGAGTTCTCCGGCTCCGACGGCGACATCGTCAACGCGGCCATCAAGGCCCTCGGTATCGGCCCCGTCGTCGGCACCCGCACCTGGGGCGGTGTCGTCGGCATCGACAGCCGCTACCGCCTGGTCGACGGCACGCTCGTCACCCAGCCCAAGTACGCCTTCTGGCTGGAGGGTTTCGAGTGGGGCGTGGAGAACTACGGCGTCGAGCCGGACGTCGAGGTCGTCATGACCCCCGACGACCACGCGGCCGGACGGGACCCGCAGCTCGACGAGGCCGTCCGGATCGCGCTCGCCGCGCTCGCCGAGAACCCGGCCCGCACGGCCCCGCCGCTGCCCTGAGCGCTACCGCCGCCCTGAGCGATACCGCCCCGGCGGTCAGGAACGGGCGGATAGCATGCCGACGTACGCAAACATGATCAGGAGGCTGGAGCATGGCGGGCGAACCGCAGGACGACTGCTTGTTCTGCAAGATTGTCGCGAAGGAGGTCCCGGCGACGATCGTGCGCGAGACGGAGACCACCCTCGCCTTCCGGGACATCAACCCCCAGGCGCCGACGCACGTCCTGGTGATCCCCAAGGCGCACTACGCCGACGCCGCGGCCCTCGCCGCCGGTGACCCGGCCGCCGCCGCGGACGTGCTGCGCGAGGCGGGCGAGGTCGCCGCCGAGGAGGGCGCGGACAGCTACCGCATCGTCTTCAACACCGGCGCCGGCGCCGGGCAGACCGTGTTCCACACGCACGCGCACGTCCTGGGCGGCCGCGGCCTCCAGTGGCCGCCCGGATAGCTGCCACGAGCCACCGTGTCCGTACGTGAACTGGTGGTGCTCGGCACCGCGAGCCAGGTGCCGACCCGGCACCGCAACCACAACGGGTACGTCCTGCTGTGGGACGGCGAGGGCATCCTGTTCGACCCCGGCGAGGGCACGCAGCGGCAGATGCTGCGTGCCTCCGTCGCCGCGCACGACCTGCACCGCATCTGCGTCACGCACTTCCACGGGGACCACTCCCTCGGCCTCGCGGGTGTCATCCAGCGCATCAACCTGGACCGCGTGCCGCACCCCGTGACCGCCCACTACCCGGCCTCCGGCGAGCACTTCTTCGACCGCCTGCGGTACGCGACCGCCTACCGCGAGACGGTCCGGCTCGGCCAGGTCCCGGTGGCCGCCGACGGCGTCCTGGCCAGCACGCCGTCGTACCGCCTGGAGGCGGCGAAGCTCTCCCACCCCGTGGAGTCCTACGGCTACCGCCTCGTCGAGCCCGACGGGCGGCGCATGCTGCCCCGGCTCCTCGCCGAGCGCGGCATCGCCGGGCCCGACGTCGGCGTGCTGCAACGCGAGGGCAGCCTGCGCGGGGTCACGCTCGACGAGGTGAGCGAGGTGCGGCGCGGCCAGCGCTTCGCCTTCGTGATGGACACCCGCCTGTGCGACGGCGTGCACGCGCTGGCCGAGGGCTGCGACATGCTCGTCATCGAGTCCACGTTCCTCGACGAGGACGGCGGGCTCGCCGCCGACCACGGCCACCTGACCGCCGGGCAGGCCGCCGGGGTGGCCCGGGACGCGGGCGTGCGCCACCTCGTCCTCACCCACTTCAGCCAGCGCTACGCCGATCCCGACGCCTTCGCGCGGCAGGCGCGCGCCGCCGGCTTCACGGGCGAGCTGACGGTGGCGCGCGACCTGATGCGCGTCCCCGTGCCCAAGCGCAGCCCCTGACCCACCGCCCCGGAGCTCCCGGAAACTTCCGGAAGCTCCCAAGCTCCCTGAAGCTCCACGAAGAGAAAAGCACCACATGCCCCTCCCCAAGGCCGAACTGCACCTGCACATCGAAGGCACCCTGGAGCCCGAACTCGCCTTCGCCCTCGCCGCCCGCAACGGCGTCACCCTCCCGTACGCCGACACCGACGCCCTGCGCGAGGCCTACCGCTTCCAGGACCTCCAGTCCTTCCTCGACCTGTACTACGGCCTCATGGCCGTGCTGCGCACGGAGGCCGACTTCGAGGAGCTCGCCGACGCGTACCTGGCCCGGGCCGCGGCCCAGGGCGTGCGCCACGCCGAGATCTTCTTCGACCCCCAGGCCCACACCGCGCGCGGGGTGGACATCGGCACCGTCGTCGAAGGCCTCGGCAGGGCGCTCGACGGCGCCCGCGAGCGCCACGGCGTCACCACCCGCCTCATCATGTGCTTCCTGCGCGACCAGTCCGCCGAGTCGGCCCTGGAGACGCTGGAGGCCGCCAAGCCGCACCTCCACCGCATCACCGGCGTCGGCCTCGACTCGGCGGAAGTCGGCCACCCGCCGCGCAAGTTCGCCGCCGTGTACGAGGCGGCCGCCGCCCTCGGCCTGCGCCGGGTCGCCCACGCGGGCGAGGAGGGGCCCGCCGACTACGTCCGCGAGGCCCTGGACGTCCTGGGCGTCGAGCGCGTCGACCACGGGCTGCGGTGCGTGGAGGACCCCGGCCTGGTGGCCCGGCTCGTCCGCGACCGCGTCCCGCTGACGCTGTGCCCGCTGTCCAACGTCCGGCTGCGCGCCGTGGACGTCCTGGAGGAGCACCCGCTGCCGCGGATGATGGACGCGGGGCTGCTGTGCACCGTCAACTCCGACGACCCCGCGTACTTCGGCGGGTACGTCGAGGACAACTTCGCGGCGGTGCGCCGGGCGCTGGGCCTGGGGGAGGAGCGGCTGCGGGAGCTGGCGCGGAACTCCTTCGAGGCGGCGTTCCTGGACGACGACGAGGCCCTGCGGGCCGCGTACCTGGCCGAGGTGGACGCCTACACGTTCCCGTGACGGCCTGCACCAGCCGTACGCGCCCCGCCTGATACGGAGCCTGATACGGACGGCGTCTCCGCGGGCGCCCACCGCGTGGACACCGCCCCGACGGGGGCGGCCTGCGCGGCGGCCGTGCGGCGCGCAGGCCCCGCCCCGGCGACCCCGGTCGGGCCGCGCTGGGAGCGCGGTCGTGTCGCGCTGGGAGCGGGGGCGGCCTGTCGGAGGCTTCGGTTACGTTGCCCTCATGGCCGTACCACCTGCCGTACCACTCAAGACAGCCGCCGCACCGGGAGCCGCGGACCACGAGCCGGTCGTCGATCCGCTCAAGTCGGCCCGGCGCGCGGGCGATCCGCCCTGCGACGTGTATCTGACCGGCACCGTCTTCCTCGACATCATCTTCACCGGGCTCGACTCGGCGCCGGTGCGCGGCACCGAGTCCTGGGCGCGGGGCATGGGGTCGAGCCCCGGCGGCGTCGCCAACATGGCGACCGCGCTCGCCCGCCTCGGGCTGCGCACCTCCCTCGCCGCCGCCTTCGGCGACGACCACTACGGGGAGTACTGCTGGGACGCCCTGGAGCAGGGCGAGGGCATCGACCTGTCCTCCTCGCGCACCGTGCCCGGCTGGCACTCGCCGGTCACGGTCTCCATGGCGTACGAGGGCGAGCGGACCATGGTCAGCCACGGGCACGAGCCGCCGCCCGACACGGACTCCTCCGAGGGCGTCGCCCCCGCCTGCCCGCCCCGCGCGCGGGCCGCCGTGGCCTCCCTGGTCCCCGGCAGCAGCGCGCCGTGGATCGAGTCCGCCGCCCGCCGCGGCACGACGATCTTCGCCGACGTGGGCTGGGACGAGTCCGGCCTCTGGGACCTCGCCCGCCTGCCCGACCTGCGCCACTGCGAGGCCTTCCTGCCGAACGCGCAGGAGGCCATGCGGTACACCGGCACCCGCTGCCCCCGGGCCGCGGCCCACGCCCTGACCGAGCACGTGCCGGTCGCCGTGGTCACCCTCGGCCCCGAGGGGGCGTACGCGGTGGACCGGCGCACGGGCGAGACCGCGGACGTGCCCGCCATCGAGGTCGAGGCCCTGGACCCCACCGGCGCGGGCGACGTGTTCGTCGCGGGCTTCGTCACCGGCACCCTCGCCGGCTGGCCGCTCGCCGACCGGCTGGCCTTCGCCGGGCTCACCGCCGCGCTCTCCGTGCAGGAGTTCGGCGGCTCCCTCTCGGCCCCCGGCTGGGAGGAGATCGGCGCCTGGTGGCGGCGCGTACGGCAACTGGACCGGCAGGACCCGGCCGCCCTGGAGCGCTACGGCTTCCTCCAGGCGCTGCTCCCGGAGGCCGCGCGCCCCTGGCCGCTGCGGCGCGCCGTCCCCACCATCGGCTTCCGGCGCTCCGCCTGAGCCGCCCGCGCGTCTCCGGCGGCTTCCCCGGCCGCGTCCCCGGCCGTGTCCCCGGAGCGGCTCCGCCCGGCCGCGTTTGCGGCCGGGCGGAAAAGTCCTACGGGGTTGTCGGCGGCGCGTCGTACTCTTGGCAGTACGTAAGGACGCCGAACGGCGAGTCCGCGACGAGGAGGACGTGCAGGCCTTAAGCGCCGGCCCATGACTCACACACCCACAGCTCACACCCCTGCGCAGGCACAGGCGCGAGCCCACTTCACGGTCCCGGCCAAGCACCCCATGGTGACCGTCCTTGGCTCCGGAGACACGCTGCTGCGCGTGATCGAGAAGGCCTTCCCGGCGGCCGACATCCACGTCCGGGGCAATGAGATCAGCGCCGTGGGCGAGGCCGGCGAAGTGGCCCTCGTCCAGCGCCTGTTCGACGAGATGATGCTGGTGCTCCGCACCGGACAGCCGATGACGGAGGACGCAGTGGAACGCTCGATCGCCATGCTCAGAGCGAGCGAGACCGGCGAGGGACCGGACGAGACCCCCGCCGAGGTGCTCACGCAGAACATCCTCTCGTCGCGCGGCCGCACGATCCGCCCCAAGACGCTCAACCAGAAGCGGTACGTCGACGCGATCGACAAGCACACGATCGTCTTCGGCATCGGCCCCGCGGGCACCGGCAAGACCTACCTGGCCATGGCCAAGGCCGTCCAGGCCCTCCAGTCCAAGCAGGTCAACCGCATCATCCTGACCCGCCCGGCCGTCGAGGCCGGCGAGCGCCTCGGCTTCCTGCCCGGCACGCTCTACGAGAAGATCGACCCGTACCTGCGCCCGCTGTACGACGCGCTGCACGACATGCTCGACCCCGACTCGATCCCCCGCCTGATGGCGGCCGGGACCATCGAGGTCGCGCCGCTGGCGTACATGCGCGGCAGGACGCTGAACGACGCGTTCATCATCCTGGACGAGGCGCAGAACACGAACCCCGAGCAGATGAAGATGTTCCTCACCCGGCTCGGCTTCGACTCGAAGATCGTGATCACGGGCGACGTCACGCAGATCGACCTGCCGAACGGCACGAAGTCCGGTCTGCGCCAGGTCCAGGACATCCTGGACGGCGTCGACGACGTGCACTTCTCGCGGCTCACCTCGCACGACGTCGTCCGGCACAAGCTGGTCGGCCGTATCGTCGACGCGTACGAGAAGTACGACAGCGAGAACGGCACGGAGAACGGCTCCCACAAGGGCCGGCCCAGAGGAAAGTAGACACCAGAGCGCATGTCGATCGACGTCAACAACGAGTCCGGAACCGAGGTCGACGAGCAGGCGATCCTCGACATCGCCCGCTACGCGCTCGCGCGGATGCGGATCCACCCGCTCTCCGAGCTCTCGGTGATCGTCGTGGACGCCGACGCCATGGAGCAGCTCCACATCCAGTGGATGGACCTGCCCGGCCCCACGGACGTGATGTCCTTCCCGATGGACGAGCTGCGCCCGCCGAGCCGGGACGACGACGCCGCGGAGCCCCCGCAGGGGCTCCTCGGCGACATCGTGCTGTGCCCCGAGGTCGCCCGCAAGCAGGGCGAGCAGGCGCCCACCAACCACTCCATGGACGAGGAGCTCCAGCTCCTGACCGTGCACGGCGTGCTGCACCTGCTCGGGTACGACCACGAGGAGCCCGACGAGAAGGCCGAGATGTTCGGCCTGCAGGCCGCCATCGTCGACGGCTGGCGCGCCGAGCGGGGCATGACCGGCCCCTCCCCGGCCCCGACCGTCTCGTAAGCCCATGTCCCTCCAGCTCATCGCCGGCGCCGTCGCCCTGATCGTGGTGGCCTGGCTCGCCGCCTGCGCCGAGGCGGGCCTCGCCCGCGTCTCCAGCTTCCGCGCCGAGGAGGCCGTCCGCTCCGGGCGGCGCGGCAGCGCGAAGCTCGCCCAGGTCGCCGCCGACCCCACCCGCTACCTGAACGTGGCCCTGCTGGTCCGCGTCGCCTGCGAGATGGCGGCCGCGGCCCTGGTGACGTACGCCTGCCTGAAGGCCTTCGACGTCACCTGGGAGGCGCTGGCCGTCGCCATCGCCGTCATGGTCCTCGTCAGCTACGTCGCCGTCGGCGTCTCCCCGCGCACCATCGGCCGCCAGCACCCGCTGAACACGGCCACCGCCGCGGCGTACGTGCTGCTGCCGCTGGCCCGGATCATGGGCCCGATCCCGCCGCTGCTCATCCTCATCGGCAACGCGCTCACGCCCGGCAAGGGCTTCCGGCGCGGCCCGTTCGCCTCCGAGGCGGAGCTGCGCGCCATGGTCGACCTGGCCGAGAAGGAGTCCCTCATCGAGGACGAGGAGCGCCGCATGGTGCACTCCGTCTTCGAGCTCGGCGACACCCTCGTACGGGAGGTCATGGTCCCGCGCACCGACCTGGTCTCCATCGAGCGCTACAAGACCGTCCGCCAGGCCCTGACGCTCGCCCTGCGCTCCGGCTTCTCGCGCATCCCGGTCACCGGCGAGAGCGAGGACGACGTGGTCGGCATCGTCTACCTCAAGGACCTGGCCCGCAAGACGCACATCAACCGCGACGCCGAGAACGACCTGGTGTCGACGGCCATGCGGCCCGCCGCGTTCGTCCCCGACACGAAGAACGCGGGCGACCTGCTGCGCGAGATGCAGCAGGAGCGCAACCACGTCGCCGTCGTCATCGACGAGTACGGTGGCACGGCCGGGATCGTCACCATCGAGGACATCCTGGAGGAGATCGTCGGCGAGATCACCGATGAGTACGACCGGGAGCTGCCGCCCGTCGAGGACCTGGGCGGTGGCGCCTACCGCGTCACCGCGCGGCTCGACATCGGCGACCTCGGCGAGCTGTACGGCCTGGAGGCGTACGACGACGAGGACGTGGAGACCGTCGGCGGCCTGCTCGCCAAGCAGCTCGGGCGGGTCCCCATCGCGGGCGCGAAGGCAGTGGTGACGCTGCCCGACGAGCGCGAGCTGCGGCTGACCGCGGAGGCCGCCGCCGGACGCCGCAACAAGATCGTGACGGTGCTCGTGGAGCCCGTCGCGCGGGGGAACGCGGCGGCGGCCGCGGCGGGGGAGGAGACCGAGGGATGACGCCGCAGGAGCTGAGGGAGTTCTGCCTGTCGTTCAACGACGCGGTGGAGGACTTCCCGTTCGGTCCCGAGACGTCGGTGTTCAAGGTGGCGGGCAGGCTGTTCGCGCTGAGCGCGCTGGACGCGAAGCCCCTGAAGGTGAACCTGAAGTGCGAACCGGAGATCGCGCTCCAGCTCCGGGCCCGGCACCCGGAGATCGTGCCCGGCTGGCACATGAACAAGCGCCACTGGAACACGGTGACGGCCGACGCGGACCTCCCCGACCAACTGGTCCGCGAGCTCGTCGAGGACTCCTACGACCTGGTGGTGGCGGGCCTGCCCCGCGCCGAGCGGCTGCGCCTGGACCGGCCCTGACCTCGGGGTGCCTGGGCGCCGTACCGGGTGGCCGGGTGCGCCTTCGGCCGGGCCTCCTCCTTATGCTCATGCCATGACTGAGCGCACCGACCTCGGCCCCGAGGACCAGAAGATCGTCACCCTCGCGCGTTCGGCGCGGGCCCGCAACGGCGTCCCGGAGGGTGCCGCCGTACGGGACGAGACCGGGCGCACGTACGTCGCCGGGACGGTTGGCCTCGCCTCGCTGGAGCTGTCCGCGCTGCGCACGGCGGTGGCCATGGCGGTGGCGTCCGGCGCGGAGTCCCTGGAGGCGGCGGCGGTCGTCTCCGCCGCGCAGGCCCTCCCGGAGGCGGACCTGGCCGCGGTCCGGGACCTGGGCGGCGCCGGGACACCGGTGTTCCTGGCGGGACCGGACGGGGCGGTACGGAGCGCCACGGAGGCGTAGCGGCGGGTCGATCGGCGCTCCGCGCCTCGTCCTCAAACGCCGGACGGGCTGGAACGACGTATTTCAGCCCGTCCGGCGTTTGAGGACGAGCGCGGAGCGCGATGAAAGGGCGGGCGGGTGGGAGAGAGCCCGAGCCGCAGGCACAGCCCAAGGCGCCCACGCCAGAAAAGATCAGGGAGAATGGCGGCATGAGCGTGCGTACCCAGTCACCCCAGCCGTCCGAGCAGACCGCCCACCGGGCGGGCTTCGCCTGCTTCGTCGGCCGCCCCAACGCGGGCAAGTCCACCCTCACGAACGCTCTGGTCGGCAAGAAGGTGGCCATCACCTCGAACCGGCCGCAGACGACCCGGCACACCGTGCGCGGCATCGTGCACCGGCCCGAGGCCCAGTTGATCCTGGTGGACACCCCGGGCCTGCACAAGCCGCGCACGCTGCTCGGCGAGCGGCTCAACGACGTGGTCCGCGCCACGTGGGCCGAGGTGGACGTGATCGGCTTCTGTCTGCCCGCGGACCAGAAGATCGGCCCCGGCGACCGGTTCATCGCCAAGGAACTGGGCTCGATCAAGAAGACGCCGAAGGTGGCCATCGTCACCAAGACCGACCTGGTCGACAGCAAGGCGCTCGCCGAGCAGCTCATCGCCGTGGACCAGCTCGGCAAGGAGCTGGGCATCCAGTGGCAGGAGATCGTGCCGGTCTCCGCCGTCGGCGAGAAGCAGGTCGAGCTGCTCGCCGACCTGCTGGTGCCGCTGCTGCCCGAGGGGCCCGCGCTCTACCCCGAGGGCGATCTGACGGACGAGCCCGAGCAGGTCATGGTCGCCGAGCTGATCCGCGAGGCGGCGCTGGAGGGCGTGCGGGACGAGCTGCCGCACTCCATCGCCGTGGTCGTCGAGGAGATGCTGCCACGCGAGGGCCGCCCCGCCGACAAGCCCCTGCTCGACATCCACGCCAACGTCTACATCGAGCGGCCCAGCCAGAAGGGCATCATCATCGGCCCCAAGGGCAAGCGGCTCAAGGACGTGGGCATCAAGTCCCGCCAGCAGATCGAGGCGCTCCTCGGTACGCCGGTCTTCCTCGACCTGCACGTGAAGGTGGCGAAGGACTGGCAGCGCGACCCCAAGCAGCTGCGCCGCCTGGGATTCTGAGCGCCAGGCCCACCGCCAGCTCCCCGGCCCAGGCCCGGTAGCCGTCCGCCGACGGGTGCAGCAGGTCCGGCGCGAACCAGTCGCCCGGGACGTCGGGCGGCCCGGCGGTCGGCAGGTGGAAGACCGCCGTCTCCCGGCGGGCGACGTGCCGCAGCCGCCCGTCCAGGAGCGCGACGTACGCGTGCAGCGGCCCGCGGGCCGCGCGCGGCAGCGCGGCGACGCGGATGAGCGGCGGCAGCCCGGCGAAGACCACGGGCACGTCCTGCCCCAGGCGCAGGCGGACGTCCCGTACCAGCCGGCGGGCGTCCGCCCCGAACGCGCCCGGCCTCCGCAGGGCCATCGCGTCGTTCGAGCCCGCGGCCACCAGGACCACGTCCGGGCGCCAGCGTGTCCGCGGGTCCGTCAGGCCGGGCAGCAGGCCCCGGCGCACGGCGTCCAGGGTCGCGCCCGCGCGCGCCGTCACGCGCCAGGACACCGGGCGGCCCGTCAGCGCCGTCAGGGTGTGGGCCAGGCGGCCGGGCAGCGCCTCCTCGTGGGTGGCCGCGCCCACGCCCGCGGCGAGGGAGTCACCGATGACGGCGAGCCGCAGCGGGGGACCCCCGTACCCCTGCTGCGGCGCCGTCGTCCCCGCGTGCGGCCCGGCCGCCTCCGGAAGCCGGGGCGGCCGTGTGCCCACGGCCCGCCCTGCGCGTCCTCGTCGTCGCCGTACGGACATGACGACTCCTCTCCCGGCCGGTACGCATAACGGTGTTATGCGGGGACGGCTCTATAACAGCGTTATGCTGGCGGTCGTGTCAACCGGGAAACGCGCCTCCGCCGACGTACGCCGCCTCCTCCTCGACGAGGCCGCGCGCGTCCTGGCCGAGCAGGGCCCCGCCGCCCTGAGCGCGCGGCGCCTGGTCCAGGCGGTGGGCGCGTCCACGATGGCCGTCTACACGCACTTCGGCTCCATGCCGGGGCTGGTGCGCGAGGTCATACGGGAGGGCTTCGCGCGGTTCCACGCCCGGGCCCTGGCCGTGGAGCAGGGCGGCGACCCCGTGGTCGAGCTGGCCGGGCTGTGCCGGGTGTACCAGGAGTTCGCCCGGGCCGAGCCCGCGGTGTACACCGTGATGCTGGGCGGGTCCGCGATCGCCGGGTTCACGCTGACCGAGGAGGACCGGCGGACCGGGGCCTTCATGCTGCGGATGCCGCGGGACGCCATCCGGCGGTGCGCGGGGGCGGGGCGGTTCCGCGTCGACGCCGACGCGGACCTGCTGGTGCGGCAGCTGTTCAGCTCCATGCACGGCCTGGCGCAACTGTCCCGCGGCGGGTACGTCATGGGGGGTTACACCTCGGAGCAGGTGCTGCGCGGGGTCCTCGTCGACTTCGCCGTCGCGGCGGGCGACGACCCGGCCCGGGCGGAGGCCTCGGTGGCGGCGGCCCTGAGCGCCTGACCCACGCGGAGGCGCCACAGTCGCCGGACGGGCTGAAACCCTCGGTAGTTCCAGCCCGTCCGGCGACTGAGGACGAGGCCGAAGGGCGATGACGGGGTCTGGGGCGGAGCCCCAGTTTCGGGAAGGGGCGGGTCAGGGGCGCCCCGCGAGGGCTTAGCCGTGCTGCTCGGTCAAGGCGGCGCGGAGCCAGTGGTAGGACGACCTCGGTGTGCGGTGCTGGGTGGCGTGGTCCACGTGGACGAGCCCGAACCGCTGCCCGTACCCCTCCGCCCACTCGAAGTTGTCCAGAAGCGACCAGACGAAGTAGCCGCGTACGTCGACCCCCTGCTCCATCGCCCGGTGCAGCGCCCGCAGATGACCGTCCAGGAAGGCGATGCGGTCCTGGTCGTCCAGCTCCTCGTAGGAGCAGCCGTTCTCCGTGACGACGACCGGCGGCAGGCGGTCCCCGTAGCGCTCGCGCAGGGTCAACAGGAGCTCCGTGAGGGCCTCGGGGACGACGGGCCAGCCGAAGTCCGTGACCGGGTAGCCGGTGATCTCCCGCAGGGAGAAGGGGAGTTGCGGCGGTAGGGCGAGGCCGGACACCGGGGTGGGGTGCGCCACGGGGGCGCCCACCTTGGTCGGCTGGTAGAAGTTCACGCCGTACCGGTCGAGCGGCGCGGAGATCACCTTCAGGTCCGCCACCGGGTCCGGGACGTGGGCGGCGAGCAGCTCCAGGACGGCGTCGGGGTAGCGGCCGAGGAGCAGCGGGTCGGCGAACAGCCGGTTCAGGAGGGTGTCGTAGAAGCCGGCGGCCTCGTGGTCCTCCGGCGCGTCGGAGGCGGGCCAGGTCGGGCCGTGGGAGTTGGCGATGCCGACCTCCGGCGCGCCCGCCGCGCGCAGGGCGGCGACGGCCAGGCCGTGGCCCAGGAGCTGGTGGTGGGCCGCGGGCAGCGCGTCGAAGAGGAGCTGCCTGCCGGGCGCGTGCCGGCCGAGGGCGTGGCCGAGCAGGGTGTGCTCGGCGGGCTCGTTGAGGGTGAGCCAGGTGGTGACGCGGTCGCCGAGCCGCGCCGCGACCACGGCCGCGTACTCCGCGAACCGCTCCGCCGTCGCCCGGGCCGGCCAGCCGCCCGCCTCCTCCACGGCGAGCGGCGTGTCCCAGTGGAAGAGCGTCGGCACCGGGCGGACGCCCGCCGCGCACAGCTCGTCGACGAGCCGGTCGTAGAAGTCCAGGCCCCGCTCGCTGACGGCGCCCGAGCCGGTGGGCAGCACCCGCGGCCAGGAGACCGAGAAGCGGTACGCGCCCACGCCGAGGTCGCGGACCAGCGCCACGTCCTCGCGGTAGCGCCGCACGTGGTCGCAGGCCACGGCGGCGGTCGTGCCGTCCTTCACGTTCCCCGGCAGGGCGGTGAAGGCGTCCCACACCGACGGGCCGCGCTCGTCGGCGGCGCCCTCGATCTGGTGGGCCGACGTGGACACGCCCCACAGGAAGCCGCGCGGGAACCGGGGGAGAGGGCTCGCTGCCATGGGCGGGATCTTCCGTACCGCCGCGGGCGGAAGTCAACGCCCGTGCGCGGGAAAGCGGCCACCACGAGCCACGAGGGGCCGGAAGGAGCCGCGCGGAGCCGCGAGGAGCAGTGAAGAGCCGAAAGGTGCCGCCGGGACCCGAGCCGGTGGAGCCGTTACGAGCCGCTACGAGCCCTCCTTCAGGACCCGGGTGATCAGCTCCCGCTGGTCCTCCGTCAGGCCCGGGTCCGCGCAGTACACGGTGCGTCCGTCGACGGTGATCTCGTAGCTGAAGCCGTCGGGCACGCCGACCGGGGGCGTGCCCCGGCACGTGGCCAGGGCACGCTCGGCCAGGGTGTGCCACTCCTGGGCGTCCGGGCGCGCGGTCGTGTCGACCTCCGCGTGCCGCTCGATGCCGCCGAAACCTCCGGTGCGCTTCACCTGGATACGCATGGGTCCTGTGTACTCCAGGCGCCGGGGCCCCGCCAGGCGGCCCCGGCGGCTGTCGGCCAGGCGGCCGGGGACCGCCGGGCCGGGACCTCAGCTCGTGGGCACCTTCACCCGCGCCCACGCGTCCTGGACGGCCTTCAGCTCCTCCCCGTCGCCGTACCGCGCGCGGGCCGCCGCGACCGTGAGCTTGGCGAAGTCCGCGAACGAGGCGTCCACGGCCAGCTCGCCGCCGGTCAGGACGGCGTACCAGATCTGCCCGGCCCGCTCCCAGGCGTGGCCGCCGAGGGACTCGGCGAGCAGGTAGAAGGCGTGGTTCGGGATGCCGGAGTTGATGTGGACGCCGCCGTTGTCGCGGCCGGTGCGGACGTAGTCGTCCATGGTGGCGGGCTGCGGGTCCTTGCCGAGGACGTCGTCGTCGTACGCGGTGCCCGGGGCCTTCATGGAGCGCAGGGCCGTGCCCGTGACGCGCTCGGCCAGCAGGCCCGCGCCGATCAGCCAGTCCGCCTCGGTGGCGGTCTGGCCGAGCGTGTACTGCTTGATGAGTGAGCCGAAGACGTCCGCCATGGACTCGTTCAGGGCGCCGGGCTGGCCGAAGTAGGTGAGGTTCGCGGTGTACTGCACGACGCCGTGGGTCAGCTCGTGGCCGATGACGTCCACCGGGATCGTGAAGTCGAGGAAGATCTCCTTGTCGCCGTCGCCGAACACCATCTGCTCGCCGTTCCAGAAGGCGTTCCCGTAGTCCCGGTCGTAGTGGACGGTGGCGTTCAGGGGCAGGCCCGAGCCGTCGATCGAGTTCCGTTCGAAGTGGGTCAGGAAGAGCTCGAAGGTCGCGCCGAGGCCGGCGTAGGCGCGGTTGACCGTCGCGTCCGTCCCGGCCGCATCGCCCTCGCCGCGGACCTTGCGGCCGGGGAGGTCGGTGCGGTGCTCCGCGTCGTGGACGGTGCGGTGGGGCTTGCCCGCGGGGGTGCCCCGCGGGGCCAGGACGGAGGGGGCGCCGATGACGGTGGTCAGCCGGCGCTGGGTGCGCTCGAAGGCGTCCCGCTGGAGGGTGCGGCGGGCGGGGCCGGCGAGGGCGGGGTCCTGGCTCTGGGCGAGGGTGTCCAGGACGAACGGAGGCACGATGGTGCAGAAAACGGGCTCGAACCTTTCCGGGTTCCCCGTTGGGTTGGCGGTCATGCGTGGCAATGTGGCACTGGGTCATGCGGCTGTCACTGGGTGCAACCATGATTGGTGAAATAACCCCATACGGTGGGTGGGGCTCCGGCTTGGGTGGTAGGGGGCGCGTCCTGTGGGCGGGACAGGGGCGGGCCCTCGCGGGCGGCGCCCCAACCCCACCCCTCCCCGCCCCGGAGGCTGCCGCCCCCGACCCCCCGCCTTCCGTCTGGGGCTCCGCCCCTCTCCCCCACAACGCCGCTCCGCGCCTCGTCCTCAATCGCCGGACGGGCTCCAAATCCACTGCCTTGCCCGCCCCGGGGCTGCCTGGGGCTCCGCCCCTTTCCCCCGCATCGCCGCTCCGCGCCTCGTCCTCAAACGCCGGACGGGCTGGAATGCCCTCTCCCGCCGCCGTCGGGTGCCCGGCGGCCGACAACGGCGCGCAGCGGCGGTTTCAGCCCGTCCGGCGCTTGAGGACGAGGCCGGAGGCCGATGGAAGGGTGGGTGGGTGGGGAACGCGCCGGCAGCCGGCGACGGCGGGACGCGGGACGAGATCCCAGCCCGTCCGGCGCTTGAGGACAAGGCCGGAGGCCGGTGAAGGGGCGGGTGGGTGGGGGGACGTGCCGACGGCGGCGCGACGGCGGGACGTGGGGCGATCCCAGCCCGTCCGGCGCTTGAGGGACAAGGCCGGAGGCCGGTGGAGGGCGGGTGGGTGGGGGAGGCCGTGCGGTGGCGGAGGCGGGGCGCGGAGCGCCGGTGAGGTCCCGCATAGTGATACGGGGCCTCGCATCCGGCGAGGCTCAGCTACGCTTCGAGGCATCATGCGTTACGGGCTGCTTCTCCTTAGCCGCCGCGGTGAGGGCTTGTAGTCGAGGCCGACCCCCTCCCCGCGGAGTCGGTGCTGTGCAAGAACGTCGGCCGTCCTCCAGGACTCACTGAGGAGCCCGCACACCCATGCCGAACTTCCAACGCCCCACCGCCATGCCCATCCACAAGTACGGCCGGTACGAGCAGGTGCACCTGCCGGACCGCACCTGGCCGGACCGGCGGATCACCGTGGCGCCCCGCTGGCTGTCCACCGACCTGCGCGACGGCAACCAGGCGCTGATCGACCCGATGTCCCCGGCCCGCAAGCGGGCGATGTTCGACCTGCTGGTCAAGATGGGCTACAAGGAGATCGAGGTCGGGTTCCCCTCGTCGGGGCAGACCGACTTCGATTTCGTACGCTCCATCGTCGAGGACGAGGGCGCCATCCCCGACGACGTGACGATCTCCGTGCTGACGCAGGCCCGCGAGGAGCTGATCGCGCGGACCGTCGAGTCGCTGAAGGGCGCCAAGCGCGCCACCGTGCACCTGTACAACGCGACCGCCCCGGTCTGGCGCGAGGTCGTCTTCCGCGGCTCGCGCGAGCAGGTCAAGCAGATCGCCGTCGACGGCACCCGGCTGGTCATGGACTACGCCGAGAAGATGCTCGGCCCGGAGACCGTGTTCGGCTACCAGTACAGCCCGGAGATCTTCACCGACACCGAGCTGGACTTCGCCCTGGAGGTCTGCGAGGGCGTCATGGACGTCTGGCAGCCCGACGCCGACCGCGAGATCATCCTCAACCTGCCCGCGACGGTGGAGCGGTCCACGCCGTCCACGCACGCCGACCGCTTCGAGTGGATGAGCCGGAACCTGTCCCGGCGCGAGTACGTCTGCCTGTCCATCCACCCGCACAACGACCGCGGCACCGCCGTCGCCGCCGCCGAGCTGGCCGTGATGGCGGGCGGCGACCGCGTCGAGGGCTGCCTGTTCGGCCAGGGCGAGCGCACCGGCAACGTCGACCTGGTCGCCCTGGGCATGAACCTGTTCAGCCAGGGCATCGACCCGCAGATCGACTTCTCGGACATCGACGAGATCCGCCGCGTCTACGAGTACTGCACGCAGATGGAGGTGCACCCGCGCCACCCCTACGCCGGTGACCTCGTCTACACCGCCTTCTCCGGCTCCCACCAGGACGCCATCAAGAAGGGCTTCGACGCGATGGAGGCCCGCGCGGCCGCCGCGGGCAGGACCGTCGACGACATCGAGTGGGCCGTGCCGTACCTGCCGATCGACCCCAAGGACGTCGGCCGGTCGTACGAGGCGGTCATCCGCGTCAACTCGCAGTCCGGCAAGGGCGGCATCGCGTACGTCCTGAAGAACGACCACAAGCTGGAACTGCCGCGGCGCATGCAGATCGAGTTCTCGAAGATCATCCAGGCGAAGACCGACGCCGAGGGCGGCGAGGTCTCGCCGAGCGCGATCTGGAGCGTCTTCCAGGACGAGTACCTGCCCAACCCGGACAACCCCTGGGGCCGCGTCCAGCTGCGCGCCAGCCAGACCACGACGGGCGAGGACGGCGTCGACACCCTGACCGTCGGGGCGATCGTGGACGGCGAGTCCACCGTGCTCACCGGCACGGGCAACGGCCCGATCTCCGCGTTCTTCGCGGCCCTGCAGACCGTCGGCATCGACGCCCGCCTGCTGGACTACCAGGAGCACACGATGAGCGCCGAGGCCTCCGCGCTGGCCGCCTCGTACATCGAGTGCGCGATCGGCGAGCGCGTCCTGTGGGGCGTCGGCATCGACGCGAATACGACACGTGCCTCACTGAAGGCCGTCGTCTCCGCCGTCAACCGCGCGGCGCGCTGAGCCTGTTCGACCCCCAGTTCGACCGGTGCTTTCGTGGCCCCCCCCCCCCGTGGGGGGGGGGGGGGCCCACGCCGTGCGCGGGGCTCCGGAGCGGGCCGCCCGTCAGCCATCTCCGCTCCGGGGTACTGACGCGGCATCACCGATGTGGCTAACATCACGCCAACGCGGCAGGGCGGCCGCGGAGTCGTGGAGGTGCGTGGTGCTGCCAGACCGGGAACGAGACGGCCGGAACTCCCGCGACATCCGCGTCCCGGCGCCACCGCCGCGCCGCGGCCGGCACCACGGCCGCGGCCCGGGCCTCGCCCGCGTCCGCGGCCTCGTCGGCACCCGCACCGTGTGGACCACCGTCTGCGACGGCGAGTTCTTCTGCCCCGGCTGCGGCGGCGACCGCAACTACCAGCGGCGCACCGGGCGCCGCCGCTTCGTCCTGCTCGGCCTGCCGCTGCTCTCCCGCGGCGCCACCGCGCCCGTCGTCGAATGCGCCGCCTGCCGGGGCCACTTCGGGCTCGACGCGCTCGACCACCCCACCACCGTCCGGCTCGCCGCCATGCTCCGCGAGGCCGTGCACACCATCGTCATCGCCGTCCTCACCACCGGCGGCGCCGCGTCCCGCACCACCCTGGACGCCGCCGTCGCCACCCTGCGCGGTGCCGGGTTCGACGACTGCACCGAGGAACGCGTCGTCGCCCTCGTCGAGGCGCTCGCCGCCGACACCGGCCGCCCCGGCGCCCCCGACTGCGCCCCCGGCCTCGCCATCGAACTCCACGAGGCGCTCGGCCCCCTCGCCCCGCACCTGGCCCCCGCGGGCCGCGAGGCGCTGCTCCTCAAGGGCGCCCGCATCGCCCTCGCCGACGGCCCCTACACGCCCGCCGAGCGCGACGTGCTCGCCACCGCGGGCTGCGCGCTGAGCATCGGCACGGACGACGTGGCCCGCCTGCTGGCCGCCGCCCAGCGCACCCCGTCCTGACCCGGCCGCCCGCACCGTCCGCACGCCCGGCACCCCCCGCCCGTACGCGCCCCCCGTACTCCCGGCCGGTACTCCCCGGGGAGTACCGCGCGGCCCGTGCCACCACCGGGCGTACGGCCGAACTCGCTCCCTCGTGTGACGTATCGCCCCGCTCCCGGCGGAAGTCTGGAAGCCGTCAGACACCGTCACGGAGGGAGGCCCACCGATGGGGGCCGCGACAACCACCAAGCGCCGACGACCACGTGCCGTGCCCTGGGTGCTGCTCGGCATCTGGGTCGCCGTCATGGCGCTCGCGGGGCCGTTCGCCGGGAAGCTCGGCGACGTGCAGAAGGACCGGGCCGTGGACTACCTGCCCGCGAGCGCCGACTCGACGCAGGTCGCCAAGATCCAGGAGCAGTTGCCCGGCGGCGAGACCACCGAACTGGTCCTCGTCTACCACCGCGACGGCGGCCTGAGCGCCGCCGACCGCGCGACGGCCGCCGGGCAAGTGGCCGCCGTGCAGCGCCAGGTGAAGCTCGTCGCGACGCCCACGGGGGTGGCGTCGAAGGACGGGACGACCCTGATGTACCCGGTGGCCAGCACCGCGCCGGGCACCGACGAGGAGAAGCGCGACGCCCTCGTCAACGACGTGCGCGACATCGCGAAGGAACCCGGGACCGGCAGGGCCGGTGACGGCCTGAGCGTGACGGTCGGCGGCCCCGGCGCGCTCGCCACCGACGCCGGCGAGGTCTACCAGTCGCTGGACGGGCCGCTGCTCTACACCACCGTCGCCGTCGTCGCGGTCCTGCTCATCCTCATCTACCGCAGCCCGTTCCTGTGGCTGGTGCCGCTCGTCGTCGCGGGCATCGCCGACTTCCTCTCCATGGGCGTCGCCTACGGCCTCCACGAGGCCTTCGGTACGAGCATCAGCGGCCAGAGCTCCGGCATCATGACGATCCTCGTCTTCGGCGCCGGCACCGACTACGCCCTGCTCATCGTCTCCCGCTACCGCGAGGAGCTGCGCCGCATCGAGCGCCCGTACGACGCCATGGCGGTCGCCCTGCGCGGCTGCGGGCCCGCCGTGCTCGCCTCGTCCGGGACCGTCGCCGCGGGCCTGTTCTGCCTGCTCGCCGCCGACCTCAACTCCAGCCGCGGCATGGGCCCGCTGGGCGCCGTGGGCGTGCTGTGCGCGCTGGTGGCGATGCTGACGCTGCTGCCCGCGCTGCTCGTGCTCCTGGGGCGGCGGGTGTTCTGGCCGCTGGTGCCCGCCTTCGGCAGCGAGCCCAGGAAGCGCCGCTCGCTGTTCGCGTCCATGGGCTCCTCCGCCGGACGCAGGCCCCTCGTCGTGCTCGCCACCGGGGCCGCGCTGCTCGCCGTGCTCTCCCTCGGCGCGCTCAACCTGCCCGGCAACCTCAAACAGGAGGACTCCTTCACCAGCAAGCCCGACTCCATCGCCGCGATGGAGACCCTCGCCGCCGCCTACCCCGAACGCGGCACCCAGCCCATCAGCGTCATCGTGCCGACCGGCGACGCCGACGCGCTCCTCGACCGGGCCAGGTCCGTGGCCGGGGTCGACAGCGCCGAACGCGGCCGCTCCTCCGAGCGGTGGACGGAGCTGTCGGTGGTCGCCGAGGCCCCGCCCCAGACCGCCGCCGAGACGGCGACCATCGAGGCCCTGCGCGACGCCCTCGACGACCGAGGGGCCTACGTCGGCGGGCCCAGCGCCGAGCAGATCGACCTCAAGGACACCAACGCCCGCGACCGCCTGGTCGTCGTGCCCATCGTCCTCGCCGCCGTCCTGCTCGTCCTCGTCGCGCTGCTGCGCAGCCTGGTCGCGCCGCTGCTCCTGCTGCTCGCGGTCGTCGCCGTGTGGGGCGCCTCGCTCGGCATCGGGGGCCTGGTCTTCGGGCCTCTGTTCGGCTTCGAGGGCACCGACCCGGGGCTCGGCCTGCTGTCCTTCGTCTTCCTCGTCGCCCTCGGCGTCGACTACGGCATCTTCCTCATGCACCGCATGCGCGAGGAGTGCCTGGAGGGGGCCGACACCGGCACGGCCGCGCTCACCGCGCTGCGCACCACCGGCGGGGTCATCGCCTCCGCGGGCCTCGTGCTCGCCGCGACCTTCGCGGTCCTGACCAACATGCCGATGGTCCAACTCGTCGAGCTGGGCTTCGTCATCGCGGTCGGCGTACTCCTCGACACCTTCCTGGTCCGCACCTACCTGGTGACGTCCGCGAGCCTCGCGCTCGGCCGGAGGGTGTGGTGGCCGGGGCCGCTGTCACGGGCGCCGAAGCCGCCCGCGGCCCCGGAACCCCGCGAACCGGAGCTGGCGCACACCACCTGAACGCCCGCCCGGGCAGAGCGAGTTCACCCCGAGTCCGACTTCACGGCGCCCCTCCCTCCCGGAGGGGCGCCGCCGTACTGGAAGATGAGGGCCGACGCCATGGACGTACGCCACGTGCGCGACGCACCTCCCCGAGGGGCGGGGGCCGCCGCGCGAGAGACCGTACGAGAAGCCGCACGAGAGACCGTACGAGCAGCCGTACGGAGGACCGTGCGGGGAGGGGGAGCCGACGAGGTGCCGTATCCGCCGTCCGCCGGACGCCCCTGGTGGCCGTTCTCCGGCGCCGTGCCCGGGTCGCGGCGCGCCCTGCGGCAGGACGCGGCGCTCGCCGCGCACCTCGCGGGCCTCGCCGCCGCGCTCGCCCTCCTCGTCGAGGACGGCCGCCCGCCGGACCCGCTCGGCTGGGCGCTCCTGCTGGGCGCCCACGTCCCGCTGATCTGGCGCCGCAGCAGGCCCATGACGGTGCTGTTCGCCGTCATGGCCCTGGCCGGTCCCTACCACGCCCTGGACTACACGCACCTCGCCGCGACCCACGTCGGCATGGTCGCGCTCTACACCGTCGCCGTGTCCGGGCGCCCCCGCCGCACGCTGCTGACCGGCCTGCACATCATCGGCCTCGTGTTCGTCGTCAACGCGGGCGTCGGCGGGGACCCGGCCACCGAGGTCGTACGGATCACCGGCTGGATCGTCGCCGTGCTCGTCTTCGGCACCTACGTGCGCGTGCACCGGCAGTACCTGGTCTCCGTCGTCGAACGGGCCGAGCGGGCCGAGCGCACCCGCGAGGAGGAGGCGCGGCGCCGCGTCGCCGAGGAGCGGCTGCGGGTCGCCCGCGACCTGCACGACCTGCTCGCGCACAGCATCACCCTCGTCGGCGTGCAGACCTCGGTGGCCGCGCACGTGCTCGCCGCCGACCCCGACCGCCTCGACCGGGCGGCCATCGCGAGCGCCCTCGACGACATCGCCGAGACCTGCCGCAACGCGCGCGGCGAACTGCGCGCCACGCTGGAGGTGCTGCGCTCCGGCGGGGACGACGGCGACACCGGGGCGGGGGCCGGGGCCGACGAGTCCCGCGGGCCGCTGCCCGGACTCGGCGGCATGAGCGACCTGGCGGACGCCGCGCGGACCGCCGGGGCGAAGGTCGAGCTGACGGTCGGGGAGGCCGCGGTGCCGCCCGCCGTCGGCGCGGCGGCGTACCGCATCGTGCAGGAGGCGCTCACCAACGCCGTGCGGCACGGCGGGCCCGGCCCGAGCGTGACAGTGGACGTACGGGAGGAGGACGGGGAGTTGACGGTGCGGGTGACGGACGACGGAGCCGGGGCGGCCGCCGCTCCCGGCGCCGCCGGGCCCGGGGGCTACGGCCTCATCGGCATGCGGGAGCGGGCGCGCAGCGTGGGCGGCACGCTGGAGGCGGGGCCGCGGAAGGAACGGGGGTTCGAGGTGGTGGCGGTGTTGCCGGTGCCTGGTGGTACGGGTGGGACGAGTAGGGCGAGTGGGACGACGAAGGCTGTCGGGGGCGGTGGGGGCACAGGGGTTCCTGGAGCCCCCCGGATCCCTGGAGCCCCCGGAACCCCCGGCCCCTCCGGCGCCCCGGCGCCCTCCACCGCCCCCGCGGGAGGCGAGCGGTGAGCGGCGACCGCACCATCCGGGTGCTGCTCGCCGACGACCAGGCGCTCGTCCGGGCCGCGTTCGCGATGCTCGTCGAGTCCGCGCCCGATATGGAGGTCGTCGCCCAGGCGGGCTCCGGGCGCGAGGCACTGGCGCTCGCCCGCGCCGAGCGCGCCGACCTCGTCGTCATGGACATCCGCATGCCCGACCTCGACGGCATCGAGGCGACCCGGCTCATCGCCGCCGACGAGGACCTCGCCGGGGTGAAGGTCCTGATGCTCACCACGTACGACACCGACGAGCACGTGGTGGAGGCCCTGCGGGCCGGGGCGTCCGGGTTCCTCGTGAAGGACACCAGGCCCGCCGAACTCCTCGACGCCATCCGGACCGTGGCCGCCGGGGACTCCCTCCTGTCGCCGGGCCCGACGGCACGCCTCATCGAACGGGTGCTGCGGCAGCCGCGCGGCGTGCCGGCCGCCGGGCCCGCCGGGGCCGAGCCGGCGGGCCTCGCCGCGCTCTCCGGCCGGGAGCGGCAGGTGCTCGCGCTGGTCGCGCGGGGGTGCAACAACGCGGAGGTGGCGGAGGAGCTGGGGCTCAGCCCGCTGACGGCCAAGACGCACGTCAGCCGGATCATGGGCAAGCTGGGGGCGCGCGACCGGGCCCAGCTCGTCATCGCCGCCTACGAGTCCGGTCTCGTCACCCCGGGCGCCTGACCGGGGACGGGACCACCCCGCGGGCGGGCGGCCGCGCTTGACCTTGACACTGTGACAAGGTCTTCACTGCTTCCCCAGGAGGTGGTCCGATGACCATGACAAGACAGGACACGGACGTGGTGTGGGCGCTGCACGGGCTTGCGGACAGCCGCGCGTCGGTGCGGCTGCGGGCCGCTCTGGCGGCCGGTACGGCACCCGACCCGGGCCTCGTCGAGGCGCTCGTCGAGCGGTGCGCGGTGGAGCCCGAGTTCTTCGTCCGCGACATGCTGACCTGGGCGCTCACCCGCCACCCGGTGTCCCTGACGCTGCCCGCGCTGCTGCGGGAGCTCGGTGCGCAGCGGGCGCAGGCACGCAGCCAGGCGCTGCACACGCTGTCCAAGATCGGGGACCCGCGGGGTTGGCCCGCGATCACCCCGGCCCTGCTGGCCGACGCCGACGACGAGGTGGCGCGGAGCGCCTGGCGGGCCGCGGTCGTGCTCGTGCCGGAGGGCGAGGAGACCGCTCTGGCCAGGGAGCTGGCGACGCAGCTCGGCCGCGGCGGACGGGAGACCCAGCGCAGCCTCAGCCAGGCGCTTGTCGCGCTGGGCGAGGCGGTCGGGCCGGTGCTGGACGCCGCGGCGGCGGCCGGGGGCCCCGGCGCGCGGGCGCACGCGCTCGCCACCCGGCGGCTGCTGCGGGACCCGGACGCCGGGTTCGCCTGGGCGATCGAGGAGGCCAAGCGCGTCGTGGCCCTCGGCGACGCCCCGCAGGACGGGTGACGCGGCGGTGCTGATCGGTGAGGTGGCGCGGCGGTCCGGCGTCAGCGCCCGCATGCTCCGGCACTACGAGTCGCTCGGCCTGGTGCGGCCGTCGGGCCGTACGGGCGCCGGCTACCGGGAGTACTCCCCGCAGGACATCCGGCGGGTCTTCCACATCGAGAGCCTGCGGTCGCTCGGGCTGTCGCTGCGGGAGATCGGCCGCGCCCTCGACGACCCGGGCTTCACCCCGGCGGGCCTGGTCGACAACCTGATCCACCGGACGCGCGACCGCATCGCGGCCGAGACCGAGCTGCTCACGCGGCTGTGCCGGATCGACGCCGCGGAGCCCGCCGACTGGGAGGACGTCCTCCAGGTCGTCGCGCTCCTGCAGGCCCTGGGGTCGCCGAGCGCCGACGCCCGCCAGCGCGCGGCCCTGTCCTCGGCCCAGGGGGTGTCCGTGCCGGTGGAGGCCCTGGCGGAGGCGGCGCTCGGCGAGACGGACCCGCACGTCGCCGGCGCCCTGCGCTGGGCCCTGGCGCAGGCGGGCGGCTGCGGCCCGGCGCTGCTGGCGAAGGGCCTCGCCTCGCCGGTGGCCGCGGTACGGCAACGGGCTGCCCAGTGCCTCGCCGAGATCCCCGGTGACGAGGCGGCCGGGCACCTGCGGGGCGCCCTCGCGGACCCCGACGACGGCGTCCGGGGGCGCGCGGCGCTCGCCCTCGGGACCCGGGGAGCGGCCGAGGCGGTGCCGACGCTCATCGACATGATCGCGGCGGGGCGGAACGACACCGACGCGGCCGACGCGCTCAGCGGTCTCGCGGGCGACGCGGCGGCGGCCGACCGGATCGCGACCGCGCTCGTCGACCGCCTCGCCCGCGACGCCGGCGACGCGGCGGCGCGCGGGCGGCTGACGCAGGCCCTGGCGGGCATCCCCGGGACGACGGCCGCCGGGGCCCTCGTGGAGCTGTCGCGCGACGCGGACCGGGCCGTCGCGCTGACGGCCTCGTACCTGCTCTGGCTCCGCGACGCGCGCTGAGGGAACGCTCCTCCTACGGGCCGCCCTCCGGGGCGCGGGCCCCGGTCACAGCAGGCCCGCCGCCGCCAGGTGCTTGCCCACCTGCTCCGTCTCCTCGGGGGACAGCGGGATCTGCGGGGCCGCCGTCGTGGGGTGGGCGATGACGCCGCGCAGGTGCAGCGCCGCCTTGAACGCGCCCAGGCTGGCGGAGCTGCCGCCCATGCGGGCGGGCGAGCCGACGTGCACCATGCGGAACAGGGCGCACAGGCGCTCCTGTTCGGCGCGGGCCCGCTGCCAGTCACCGGCCCGTGCCGCCCGGTAGAGGCGGACGTAGCCGTCGGGGTCGACGTTGCCGAGGCCGGGGACCACGCCGTCGGCGCCCATGGCCAGGGCCGAGTCGACGGTGAGCTCCGAGCCGGTGAGGACGCTGAAGGACGGGGCGTCGCCGGTGCGCGCGCGGGTGCCGAGGATGACGCGGCGCAGGGCCCCGTCGTCGCCGCTGGAGTCCTTCAGGCCGGCGAGGGTGCCCTCGCCCGCCAGCTCCAGGACCAGTTCGGGGTCCAGTTTGGTGTGGACCGAGACCGGCAGGTCGTACGCGAAGACGGGCAGGCCGCCGCGCTCGGCGACGAGCCGGTAGTGGCGGGCGATCTCGGCGGGGTGGGTGCGGGTGTAGAAGGGCGCGGTGACGACGACGCCCGCGGCCCCGGCGGCGGCCGCGGCCCGCACGTGGTCCAGGACGCGCAGGGTGGTCATGTCGATGGCCCCGGCGAGGACGGGGAGCTGCCCCGCGACGTGCCGGACGACCGTGGACACGACGGCGGCGCGGTGGCCGTCCGGCAGGTACGCCGCCTCCGAGGACGAGCCGAGGACGAACAGCGCGTCCACGCCCGCGCCGACCAGGTGGTCGACGAGGCGTTCGAGCGAGGCGACGTCCACCTCGTTGTCCGGGGTCAGGGGCGTGCAGACGGGCGGGACGACACCGGTCAACGGGGTGGGGAGAGGGGTCATGGAACCTCCTTGGACGTGGCCGTGGCGGCGGACGTGGCCGGGGCGGCGGGCGCCGCGGGCGGACCCGGCGGCGCGGGCGGGCGGCGGGTCACGGCTGTGCGGGCGGGGTCGGCCCGGTGGGCGGGGCGGGGTGGTGCTCGGACGGGAGAGATGACTGCGACGGCGGTGACGCCGATGAGCCTGGTGACGGCGAGGGCTCCGGCGGGTCCGGTGACGGCGACGGCGGGGGCGCCGACGGGCCCGGTGACAGTGACGGCGGGGATGACGGCGGGCCCGGTGACGCCGACGGCGGGGACGCCGACGGGCGCGCCGACTGCGACGGCGGGGGCGCCGATGGGTCCGGTGCCGGCGGGTCCGGTGACAGTGACGGCGGGGATGACGGCGGGCCAGGTGACGCCGACGCCGAGGGGCGCGCCGACTGCGACGGCGGTGACGACGACTGCGGCGGCGGTGACGACGACTGCGCGGACTGGGCCACCAGCTCGCCCGTGGTCTCGCCCGCCCGCACCGGGTGGTGGCAGCGGAAGCGGTGCGCCGCCCCGGCCTCCGCGGGGTCGGGCATGTCCGCCGCGCACACCTCGTCGGCCTTCCAGCAGCGGGTGCGGAAGGGGCACCCGCTCGGCGGCCGCGTGGCCGACGGGACGGGGCCGACGAGCGGGATGGGGTCGATGGGGTCCAGAAGGCCCGGCGTGGCGGAGAACAGGGCGCGGGTGTAGGGGTGGCGCGCCTGGTCCAGGATGTCGGCGGCGGGGGCCTCCTCGACGATGCGGCCCAGGTACATGGTGATCACCCGGTCGCTCATCCTGCGGACGGTCTGGATGTCGTGGGAGACGAAGACCAGGGCCAGGCCGAGGCGTTCCTTCAGGTCGAGGAGGAGGTTCAGGATCTGGGCGCGGACCGACACGTCCAGGGCGCTGGTCGGCTCGTCGGCGACGACCAGCTCCGGTTCCAGGGCGAGGGCGCGCGCGATGGCCACGCGCTGGCGCTGGCCGCCGGACAACTGGCCCGGCAGGCCGTCCGCCAGGGCCGTCGGGAGGCCGACCAGGCCCATCAGCTCCCGTACGCGCTCCTCGCGCTCCCGGGGGGTGCCGCGCCGGTGGACGTCGAGCGGGTCGCGCAGGATGCGGCGGACGGGCAGGCGGCGGTTCAGGGCCGTCGACGGGTCCTGGAAGATCATGGCGGTGTTGCTGCCGATGGTGGTGCGGCGCTCCGGCGGCTTCATCCGCCACAGGTCGCGCCCGCGGTAGGCGACGGTCCCCGCGGTGGGGCGCTGGATGCCCACAAGCACCTTGGCCAGGGTGGACTTGCCGCAGCCGGACTCGCCGACGACCCCGACGGTCTCGCCGGGCGCGATGGTCAGGCCCGCGCCGGTGAGGGCGTACACCCGGTCGCGGGAGAAGACGCCGCCGGTGCGGGCCTTGTGGACGACGTGGGCGTCGTGCAGGGTCACCAGCGCGGTCGGCGGCGCGGTCCCCGGGGCGGTCGCCTCAGCCGCGGTCATGGATGGCCTCGCCTTCTCGGGGGTCCTCGGTGCCGCGCCCGCCCGCGGCGGGGGCCGGTGGTTCGTGGGGCGCGAGTGCCGGGTGGTGGCAGGCGGTCCGGTGCCGGTCGGTCATGCCCAGCAGCTCCGGTGTCGTCGTACGGCAGAGGTCGTCCGCCAGCGGGCAGCGGTCGGCGAAGCGGCACCCGGCGGGGAAGTCGGCGGGGGAGGGGACGACGCCCTTGATCTGGGTGAGGCGTTCGGCGGCGGCCTCCAGGGAGAGGACGGAGCCGAGCAGGCCCCGGGTGTAGTGGTGGGTGGGGTACTCCACCAGCTCCGCGGTCACCCCGGTCTCGACGATCTGGCCGCCGTACATCACCGCCACCCGGTCCGTGACGTCGGCGACCAGCGCCAGGTCGTGCGAGACCAGGATCAGGGCGAAGCCCAGTTCCTCCCGCAGCCGCAGCAGGAGCTGGATGACCTGGGCCTGGACGGTGACGTCCAGCGCGGTGGTGGGCTCGTCGGCGACGACGAGCTTCGGGTCGCGGGACAGGGCCATCGCGATGAGCACGCGCTGGCGCTGGCCGCCGGACAGCTCGTGCGGGTAGCTGCGCAGCGTGCGGTCCGGGTCGAGGCCCACGAGGGCGAGCAGCTCGGCGGGGGTGCGGCGGCCGCCGCGGCGCACGACCTGCCTGAGCTGGGCGCGCACGGTCATCGCCGGGTTCAGGGAGGACAGGGCGTCCTGGTAGATCATCGCCATGTCGTGGCCGAGCAGTCGGCGCCGGGCCCGCCCGGGCAGGCCGATCAGCTCCTGCCCGGCGAAGGTGACGTGCCCGCGGACCCGGGCGCCCTTGGGCTCCAGGCCCATCACGGTCAGGGCGGTCAGGGACTTGCCGCAGCCCGACTCGCCCACCAGGCCGAGGACTTCGCCGGGCCGCACCTCGAAGCTGATGCCGTCGACGATGTCGACGCCCTCGTGCCGGGCGGCGAAGCCGATGGCCAGGTCCCGTACGGCGAGGACGGGCTCCCCTGCGGGCAGGGGCCGCGCGCGGGCGCGCAGGCGGGCGGCGGCCTCGGCGAGGCCGGGCAGTTCCAGGACCTCGCCGCTGCCGGGCTCGGGGGCCTCCACCTCGTCCTTGGCGCGGGCGCGGGCGGCGACCTCGCGCCCCGAGGGCGCGGCCCAGGCGTCGGACACGCCCTCGGACAGGACGTTCAGCGACAGGACGGTCAGGAGCATCAGCAGCCCGGGGAAGACCGTCGCCCACCAGCCGCCGATGAGCACCATGTTCTTGCCGTCGGCGATGACGCTGCCCCAGGACGGGTCCGGGGGCCGTACGCCGGCGCCGATGAAGGACAGCGACGCCTCGAAGACGACGGCCTCGGCGACCTGCACGGTGCAGAAGACGAGGACGGGCGCGGCGCAGTTGACGGCGACGTGCCGGATGAGGATGTGCGGGGTGCGGGCGCCGACGACGCGCTCGGCGGTGACGTAGTCCTCGCCGTACTGGTCGAGCACGTTCGCGCGGACGACGCGGGCGACGGGCGGGGTGAACAGGAACGCGATGGCGCAGATTAGCACGGTGATGCCGCCGCCGAAGACGGCGACGAGGACGGCGGCCAGGGCGATGCCGGGGAAGGCCATGACGATGTCGAGGACCCGCATGAGCGTCTCGTCCACGGCCTTGCGGGAGGTGGCCGCGATCGCGCCGATGAGCGAGCCCGCGGTCAGCGCGAGCAGGGTCGCGCCGAGCCCGATGGCCAGCGACCAGCGGGCGCCGTACATCAGCCGGGAGAGGATGTCCCGGCCGAGGCTGTCCTGGCCCATCCAGTGGTCGGCGGACGGGTGCCCGGTGCCGTCGACGAGCGACTGCTGCTCCAGCGGGTCGTACGGGGCGAGCAGCGGCGCGAACAGCGCGACGAGGACGACGACGGCGAGCACGCCCAGCGCGATCCGGGACAGGACGGGCAGCCGGCGCGGCGACCGCAGCCGCAGGCCCGGCCGGGAGAGGCGTTCGGTGAGCGCCTTGCGCGAGGTGAGCGGCATCAGGAGGTCCCCCTCAGGCGCGGGTTGACCAGGAGGTAGAGGATGTCGATGACGAGGTTGACGACGACGAAGCCGACGGCGGTGGTGATGACGACGCCCTGGACGACGGCGGGGTCGCCGTTCTTCACGGCCTCGATCATGAGCTTGCCCATGCCGGGCAGCGAGAAGATGGTCTCGGTGACGACGGCGCCGCCGAGCAGGTAGCCGACGCGCAGGCCGAGCACGGTGAGCGGGTTGATGAGGGCGTTGCGCAGGACGTTGCGGCCGACGACCACGACCGGGGGCAGGCCGCTGCCGATCGCCGTGCGGACGTAGTCCTTGTCGAGCTCCTCGACGACGGCGGTGCGGATGATGCGGGTCATCTGCGCCGCCACCGGCAGGGACAGGGACAGCGCGGGCAGCGTCATCGTCTTCAGCCAGCCGGTGACGGAGTCGTCGGGGTTGATGTAGCCGCCGGTCGGGAACCAGCCCAGGTCCACCGCCAGGTACTGGATCATCAGCAGGGCCAGCCAGAAGCCGGGCGCGGCCACGCCGGTCAGGGACACCACGCGGATGATCTGGTCGGGCAGCCGGTCGCGGTAGATCGCGGCGGTCACGCCGAGCAGCAGCGAGACGACGACGGCGACGCCGAGCCCGAGGAAGGTGAGCTGCATCGTCAGCGGCAGCGCCGTGGTGACCTGGTCGACGACCGGGGAGCGGGTCAGGACGCTGATGCCCATGTCACCGCGGACCAGGTCGCCGACGAAGTCGACGTACCGCACCGGCAGCGGGTCGAGCAGGCCGTTCTCCTCGCGGAACCGCTGCAGTTGCTCCGGCGTGGGGTTGGCGCCCTGGAAGAACGCCGACGCCGGGTCGACGTCGGAGAACCGCATGACCAGGAACACGAACAGGACGATGCCGAGCAGCAGCGGCACGAGCAGGGCGACGCGGCGGAGCAGGATGCGCAGGATCGCGGTCACGGGGTACGGCTCCTCACCTTCGGGGCGGTGGCGCGCCTCCGCTCACACCCACTGGGCCTGGAGGACGTTGATGCCGGGGTAGGGCTGGGGCCTTATGCCGCTGAGACGCCGGGGGTTCCACGCCGTCATCAGCTCGTTGTGGACGACCGGGTAGAGCACGGCCTCCTCGGCGACGATGTCGATGTAGTCCTGGACCATCGTCTTCTTGCGGGAGGCGTCGGGCTCGCGCGTCGCCTCGTCCATGCGCCGGAACAACTCCTTGGCGCGGGCGCTGCCGGCCCAGCGGGCGTAGGTCATCCAGGTGTTGTCGGGGCCGTAGTTGTACCGCATGATCAGGTCGGCGTCGAGGCCGAACTGGTTGGGGTTGGAGACGGCCGCGACCACCTGGTAGTCCCGCTTCTGGTCCAGCTTGGTGAAGACGGCCGTGGTCTCCTGCGGGTCGAGCGTGGTCCGTACGCCGACGGCGTCCCAGGAGGCCTTGATGGTGGGCAGGCAGTCGGTCAGCCAGCTCACGTTCACGGCCATGAGGTTCACCCGCAGCCCGCTGACGCCGGCCTCCTCCAGCAGCGCCTTGGCCTTCTTCGGGTCGTACCCGTACACGGTCCTGGCGGGCCGGTAGCTGGGGTTGCCCTCGTTCAGGAACGAGGTGGCGGCCTTGCCGTGGCCCTTCAGCGCGACCTCGATGATCTTCTCGCGGTCGATGGCGTAGTGCAGGGCCTGCCGCACCCGTACGTCGCCGAAGGGCCGGTGGGCGGTGTTGAACAGCAGGAAGAGGTTGTTCATGCCGGCGCCGCCCTCGACGGTCAGGCCGCCCGCCTTGAGCTGCTCGATGTTGGCGTACGGGATGTTCTCGGCGATCTGGGCGTCCGCGCTGCCGCCGGAGATCTTGGCGACGCGGGGCGCGGCGTCCACGATGGACAGCCAGTTCATCCTGCGGAACGCGGCCTTGCGGGGGCCGTTGTAGTCGTCGAACGCCTCGAAGGTCGTGTTGGACTTCGGGTGGTGCGCGGTCTGCCGGTACGGGCCCGAGCCGATGGCCTTGCCCTTGGTGGCCTCCTCCCAGGCGCCCGGCCTGGAGTACACGTGCTTCGGCATGATCTTGGCGAGGTTCAGGCGGGCGGCGCCGTCCGGGAAGGGGAACTTCAGGACCAGCTCGACGCCCCGCGCGTCGGTCTTGCGCACTTCCTTGAGCCAGCCCGCGAAGAAGTTCTTGCCGAGGGACTGGGTGCCCGGGTCGAGGATGCGGTCGAAGACGAAGACGACGTCGTCGGCGGTGACGGGCTTCCCGTCGTGCCACGTCGCTCCCGCGCGCAGCTCGAACCGCCACGTGGTGGCCTCCAGGTCGCTGGGCACGGCGGTGGCGAGCTGCGGGTACGGCTGCCGGCTGATGGGGTCGGTGCCGAGCAGCGCCTCGTAGATGTGCTCGTTGCCGGCCATGGCGAACGCGGACGCCGTCTGCGTGGGGTCCCAACTGCCGTCGTTGCCGTAGCCGATGACCGCCGTCAGCGTGCCGCCGCCGCTCCCGACCTCGTTCGTCGACTCGGGCCCGCCGCACGCGGTGAGCCCGCCGCCGAGGCCCGCGGCGGCGCCCAGGGCCCCGGTGTACCTGAGGAAGGACCGCCGTCCGGGCCCTTCGCCGTCACGTGTCACGGGGGTCAGGTCGCTCACGAGTGCCTCCCTGAGGGGGCGGGGAGGAAAGCTCCCCACGTACCGGTACGGGTGGTGGTCAAGGGGGATCGGGGGGTGCGGGGACGCGCGGTGCGGGTCGTGGGTCCGGGCGGGGCGGCGGAGCGCGCCGGGCCGAAGAGGTCGGACGTCCTACGTCGTGCTGGCGCAGCGACCATAGGAGCGGCACAGGGCCTGGTCAAGGTGTCCGGCGGGGGTGTTTGGGGCGGGGGGTGAGGAGAGCGGGCGGCACGGGTGGCGGGACGGCCGCCCGGGGCGCGTGAGGTGCCGCGGGGGGCGCGTGGGGTCCCGCGGGGGTGGCGGGCGGGCGCGGCGGACCGGTCGCCCGGGTGCGGTGGGGCGCCGCGCGGGCGGCGGGGGGGGGG